>JAIEMU010000065.1 GCA_019751895.1 Sphingobacteriaceae bacterium
CGTTGCTGATAACAGCGGCGCAAAACAAGTTTTGGTGATACGCGTATTGGGCGGTACTGGTAAGAGATATGCATCTATAGGTGACAAAATTGTTGTTACTGTAAAGACAGCACTTCCTTCTGGAAACATCAAAAAAGGAGCTATTTCTAAAGCAGTAGTGGTTAGAGTTAAAAAAGAAGTTAGACGTAAAGATGGTTCATATATTCGTTTCGATGATAATGCAGCCGTATTGTTAAACGCTCAAGATGAGCCTCGTGGAACCCGTATTTTCGGTCCAGTGGCAAGAGAATTGCGTGAGAAACAATTTATGAAAATTGTATCATTAGCACCGGAGGTATTATAATATGAAAAATCAAACAACAAAATTAAAAATCCGCAAAGGAGATTTAGTAAAAGTTATTGCTGGAGATTCAAAAGGTCAACAAGGTAAAGTACAAGAAGTTGTAGTTGCCAAAAGCCGAATTATTATTGAAGGCGTAAATCTAGTATCAAAACACACAAAACCTAATGCTGCAAATCCTAACGGAGGCATTATTAAAAAAGAAGCTGCGCTTCATATTTCTAACGTGATGTTGGTTGATCCTAAATCAGGAAAAACTACCCGCGTAGGCAGAAAATTAAATGCCGATGGAAAAATCGTAAGAGTAGCTAAAATTTCAGGAGGAGAAATAAAATAATGGCTAACTTACCAAGATTAAAAACGAAATACAAAGAGGAAATCGTATCTGCACTTAAAGATAAGTTTGCATATAAAAGTATTATGCAAGTTCCTAAGTTACAAAAAATTTCTATCAACCAAGGTGTTGGTCGTTACACTGTAACAGATAAAAAAGTAATGGATAGCTCTATTTTAGAGATGACCACTATCACTGGCCAACAAGCTGTGGGTGCAAAATCTAAAAAAGATATTTCAAACTTTAAATTACGTAAAGGTATGCCAGTAGGTGTACGTGTTACTTTACGTGACAACAATATGTTTGAATTCTTAGATAGATTAATTTCTGTAGCTTTGCCACGTATCCGTGATTTTAAAGGAATTAACGATAAAGGTTTTGATGGAAAAGGTAATTATACTTTGGGTATTACCGAGCAAATTATTTTTCCTGAAATAAATATCGATAAAATTAACAAAATTATGGGTATGGATATTACCTTTGTAACTTCTGCAAAAACAGATGTTGAAGCATTGGAATTATTAAAACAATTTGGATTACCATTTAAAAATCAAAACCAAAATCTATAATGGCAAAGGAAGGTGTAAAAGCTCGCGAAGTAAAGCGTCAAAAATTAGTAGCTAAATATGCTGCTAAACGTGCAGAACTTAAAAATGCAGGTGACTACGAAGGATTAGATAAATTACCTAAAAACTCATCGGCTGTAAGATTACACAACCGTTGTAAAATTACAGGTCGTCCTCGTGGATATATGCGTACTTTCGGTATCTCAAGGGTATTGTTCCGCGATATGGCTTTAGCTGGAAAAATTCCAGGCGTAAGAAAAGCAAGTTGGTAATCATTTTACCAATTTTAAATAACTAGTAAATTAACAGATAGAAGGTCTAATGGTTAGGTAACTAATTAGATACCACTATCACAAACAAATAATAATGAATACAGATCCAATAGCAGATTATCTTACAAGATTAAGAAATGCAATTAAAGCAAATCATAGAATTGTAGAAATCCCAGCTTCAAACCTGAAAAAAGAAATTACAAAAGTTCTTTTTGACAAAGGTTACATTGCAAATTACAAATTTGAAAGTACAACAACTCAAGGTGTGATTAAAATCGCTTTGAAGTACAATTCAATTTCTAAAATCCCTGCAATACGTACTTTAACACGTATTAGCAAACCAGGATTAAGACAATATGCAGGTGTTGAGAATATGCCAAGAGTATTAAATGGTTTAGGTATCGCAATCTTATCTACTTCTAAAGGTGTAATGACCGATAAAGAAGCAGCCAAATTGAACATTGGCGGTGAGGTGTTGTGTCATGTTTATTAATTAATAGGAGAGAAACACAATGTCAAGAATAGGAAAAGCACCAATTACTATCCCTACTGGGGTAACTGTTACAGTTGAAAATAGTATTGTAACCGTAAAAGGACCAAAAGGACAATTAACTCAGGCTGTTGATTCGGATATTACTTTTTCTCAAGAGAATGGAGTATTAACTGTATTGCGTCCATCTGAGCAAAAAAGACATAAAGCATTACACGGTTTGTATCGTTCATTAGTGAACAATATGGTTGTGGGTGTTACAGAAGGATTTAAAATTGAACAAGAATTAGTAGGTGTGGGGTATCGTGCCTCAAACGTAGGTAATACTTTAGATTTAGTTTTAGGTTATTCTCACCATTATGTGTTTGAGTTGCCTACTGAAATTAAAGTAACTACGAGTTCTGAAAAAGGTCAAACTCCTAAAGTTGTTTTAGAAAGTATCGATAAGCAATTGTTGGGACAAGTAGCAGCGAAAATCAGATCGTTACGTGCACCAGAGCCATATAAAGGTAAAGGTATTAAATTTGTAGGTGAAGTATTAAGAAGAAAAGCAGGTAAATCAGCTTCTAAAAAATAATTAAAATGGCAGGAAAAAAAATGTCTCGTAGAGAGCGAATAAAAAAAGGAATCAGAAAGAGATTAACAGGTTCTGAAACCCGTCCACGTTTATCAGTTTACAGAAGTAATAAAGGGATTTATGCTCAAATTATTAATGATGTAACCGGTACAACAATAGTTTCAGCTTCATCTTTATCTAAAGATTTTACTGGAAAAGGAACTAAAATAGAACAATCTTTGGCAGTTGGTAAGTTAGTAGCTGAAAAAGCTCTTGCTGTTGGCGTTAAAGAAGTTGTTTTTGATAGAAATGGTTATTTGTATCATGGTCGTATCAAGTCGTTAGCAGAAGGTGCTCGCGAAGCTGGTTTAGTATTTTAATCCAATAATTAGATAAAGAATGTCAACTAATAATATAAAAAGAGTTAAAACTAGCGAAATCGAATTGAAAGATCGTTTAGTTAGCATACAACGTGTTGCCAAAGTAACCAAAGGAGGTCGTACTTTCAGTTTCTCAGCTATCGTAGTTGTTGGAGATGAAAACGGAGTAGTAGGTTATGGATTAGGTAAAGCAAAAGAAGTTACTGAAGCAATTGCTAAAGGTATTGATGATGCTAAAAAGAATTTAGTAAAAGTACCTCTTTTAAAAGGTACAGTTCCTCACGAACAAATCGGTAAATTCTCAGGAGGTTTCGTTTTAATTAAACCAGCAGCTATCGGTACAGGAGTAATTGCAGGTGGTGCAATGCGTGCTGTATTAGAAAGCGCAGGTGTACACAACGTACTTGCAAAATCAAAAGGTTCATCAAATCCTCACAACGTGGTAAAAGCTACAGTTGATGCATTGACAAAAATGCGTGATGCTTATACAGTAGCTCAACATCGTGGTGTAGATTTAAACAAAGTTTTTAACGGATAAGATCATGGCTAAGATAAAAATAACTCAAGTAAAAAGCGTTATCGATAGAAGCGAACGCCAGAAAAGAACCATGAAAGCTCTTGGTTTAACTAAATTAAACCAGTCGGTTGAAGTTGAAGCTAATTCAGCTATTATCGGAATGGTTAGAAAAGTTAACCATTTAGTAGCTATCGAAAGTATTTAATTTTCTAAAAGCATATTTCAGTATTTGATATTGAAATATGCTTTTTTTATAAGTTTAACCGTTGTTCCTGATTAGTGAAAGCGAAGGACAACACATTTTAAAATTAAAATGAATTTAAGTAATTTAAAACCTGCAAAAGGTTCAATTAAAACAAGCAAAAGAATTGGTCGTGGACAAGGTTCTGGTCGTGGCGGAACTTCAACACGTGGTCACAAAGGAGCGGGTTCTCGTTCAGGACACTCAACTAAAATCGGTTTTGAAGGTGGTCAAATGCCTTTACAACGTCGTGTGCCTAAAGTTGGTTTCAAACCAATTAATAGAGTAGAATATGTTGGTGTAAACTTAGACGTAATTCAAGCTTTGGCTGAAAAGTTTAATTTAATAGTAATTGATTTTGCTGCTTTACAACAACATGGTTTAGCATCTAAAAATGACTTAGTGAAATTATTAGGTCGTGGCGAATTGAAAGCTAAATTAGAAATTAAAGTTCACGCATTTTCGGCAACAGCCCAAAAAGCAGTTGAGGCAGTTGGTGGTTCAATCGAAAAAATCTAATTGAATGAAAAAGCTATTAAGTACTTTAAGTAATATTTGGAAAATTGAAGAATTAAAAGAGCGTATCATTTTTACGTTGATGATTCTTTTAATTTATAGATTTATTTCTCACGTAGTTTTACCAGGTGTAGATGTAGATTTATTGAGTAACGGAGAACAATCTGGTCTTTTAGGTTTACTTGATATGTTTGCAGGTGGTGCATTCTCGAAAGTTTCTATAATAGCATTAGGTGTAATGCCTTATATATCTGCTTCAATTGTGGTGCAATTGTTAGGTATTGCTATCCCTACTTTTCAAAAAATGCAAAAAGAAGGTGAAAGTGGTCGTAAAAAACTTACACAATGGACACGTTACCTAACGGTAATTATCACTGTTGTGCAGTCTGTTGCTTATGTGAAAACACAAGTTCCAGAAAATGCAATCATGATTGACCATACTATTTTTTATGTGTTATCTACTTTTATCTTAACCTCAGGAACATTATTTGTGATGTGGTTGGGTGAGAAAATTACAGATAAAGGTATAGGAAATGGCACCTCTATTATCATTATGGTAGGTATTATTGCTCGTTTGCCAATTGCACTTAAACAAGAGATTAGTTCTCGTGTTGGTTCAGCTAGTGACGGTGGTGGTCCAATTGCTTTGATTTTTGAAATGATTGCTCTTTTCGCTGTTGTAATGTTTACCATTATGATTGTTCAAGGTGTAAGAAAAGTACCTGTTCAATATGCAAAACGTATTGTTGGTAATAGTAAATCATCGCTTGGTGGCGTTAGACAATACATTCCTATAAAAGTAAATTCAGCAGGTGTAATGCCTATTATTTTTGCTCAGGCTTTGATGTTTATTCCAGCTTCAATCACGAAGGTATTTCCTAAATTGCAAGCTAGTTGGTTAATCCAATTCTCAGATCCGACTTCGTTTACCTATAGCATTACGTTTGCGATATTGATTATTGTATTTACGTTCTTTTATACCGCTATTACGGTAAATCCTACTCAAATGAGTGATGATATGAAGAAAAATGGAGGTTTTATACCAGGCATTAATCCAGGTTTACCTACTTCTACTTTTATAGATGATGTGATTTCTAAAATTACCTTTCCAGGTGCATTCTTTTTAGCAATTATCGCCATCTTACCTTCATTAGCTGTAAAATTTGGAATTAAATCTGAGTTTGCACATTTCTTTGGAGGAACATCTTTATTGATTTTAGTAGGTGTAGTGTTGGATACTTTACAGCAAATTGAAAGTTATTTGTTAATGCGTCATTATGATGGATTGATGAAAACAGGTAGAGTAACTGGTCGTAATTCATCTGAATTAGAACAAGGAATTTAATTTATATTAGGTGTCAAAAATCTATTATAAATCTCTTGAGGAGATTGAGCTAATTAGAGAAAGTTCATTATTGGTATCTAAAACTTTAGCAGAAGTAGCTAAAGTGATAAAAGTAGGCGTTACTACTAATTATTTAGATAAGATTGCGTATGAATTTATCAAAGATAACCAAGCGATACCAGCCTTTTTGAATTACGGAGGTTTTCCTAAATCGTTGTGCATTTCGCCAAATGAGCAAGTTGTTCATGGCATACCTAACGATTATGTTATTCAAGAAGGAGATTTAATTTCGGTTGACTGTGGTGTAATCAAAAATAATTTCTTTGGCGATTCTGCTTATACTTTTAGCATAGGCGAAGTAAGTGAAGAAAAAAAGCGATTATCAGCGGTTACAAAACAATGCCTTGAAGCGGCCATCAATGTAGCCATAGTGGGCAATAGAATTGGGGATATTGGCTTTGCGGTTCAAAGTTTAGCTGAAAAAAATGGATTTGGTGTAGTGAGAGAATTGGTAGGACATGGTGTAGGCGTAAAACTACATGAAAAACCTGAAGTACCTAATTATGGTCGTAAAGGAGTAGGTGCAAAGCTAGAAGAAGGAATGGTTATTGCGATTGAGCCGATGATTAACGCAGGTGTTGCCGGTGTTAAATTTTGGTCTGATGGATGGACAGTAACGACTAAAGACAACAAACCTTCAGCTCATTTTGAGCATACCATTGCGATTAAAAAGGGTAAAGCGGATGTTTTATCGTCTTTTTCAATGATAGAAGAAATATTAAAAGAAAATACTGATAATTAAATAATTTTTTTTAATTTTGCAAACTCTATTTAAGAGTAAATAACTAGTTTAAAACAAAATATGGCTAAACAAGCCTCGATAGAGCAAGACGGAGTAATAAGAGAAGCATTGTCAAATGCAATGTTTAGAGTAGAACTGGAAAATGGGCATGAAATTATTGCACACATTTCAGGTAAAATGAGAATGCATTACATTAAAATATTACCAGGAGATAGAGTTAAGTTAGAAATGTCTCCTTATGATTTGTCAAAGGGAAGAATTACGTATAGATATAAATAAAATGAAAGTAAGGTCATCAATTAAAAAACGCAGCGCAGACTGTAAAGTTATTCGACGCAAAGGAGTTCTTTTTGTTATTAACAAAAAAAATCCAAAATTTAAACAACGTCAAGGTTAAAAATTTAAGGTTTCAGGATTCATTATGAATTTTTGGAATAATTATTAAAAACGCTAAATAGAAATATGGCTAGGATATCAGGTATTGATTTACCAAGAAACAAAAGAGGCGAGATAGGTTTAACTTATATATTTGGTATAGGTAAATCAACCGCTCAACGCATTTTAAAAACTGCAGGAATCGACTTGAATAAAAAAGTTGATCAATGGTCGGATGATGAATTGTCTGCAATTCGTAACATGATTAATGATGAGATTAAAGTTGAGGGTGCATTACGCTCTGAAGTTCAATTGAATATCAAACGTTTGATGGATATCGGATGTTACCGTGGATTGCGTCACAGAAAAGGTTTACCTTGTCGTGGACAACGTACCAAAAATAATTCTCGTACTCGTAAAGGAAAGAGAAAAACAGTTGCAAACAAGAAAAAAGCTACTAAATAATAAATAGTATCGCAATATAATTATGGCAAAAAGTAAAAAAGTAACGAAAAAACGTATTGTTGTTATTGAGTCTGTAGGTCAGGCACATATCAATGCTACCTTTAACAATATCATTTTAACCTTGACTAACAACAATGGTCAAACCATTTCATGGTCTTCGGCTGGTAAAATGGGTTTTAAAGGTTCTAAAAAGAATACTCCTTATGCAGCAGGTCAGGCAGCGTCTGATTGTGGTAAAGTAGCATTTGATTTAGGATTACGTAAGGTAGATGTATTCGTAAAAGGTCCTGGTTCTGGTCGTGAATCTGCAATCAGAACTTTGCAAATTGCAGGTATTGAAGTAATGTCTATTAAAGATATCACTCCACTTCCTCACAACGGATGTCGTCCTCCTAAGAAAAGAAGAGTTTAATAATTAATTTTTAAAGCTAAGAGTCTGTAACTATAGGTTACATGATACTTTAAAACAAATAACAATGGCAAGATATACAGGACCTAAGTCCAAAATAGCTCGTAGATTCAGAGAACCAATTTTTGGTCCTGATAAAGTTTTAGACAGAAAAAACTATGCTCCAGGTCAACATGGAGTATCGAAACGTAGAGGTAAACAATCAGAGTACGCAGTACAATTGATGGAAAAGCAAAAAGTAAAATATACTTATGGTGTATTAGAAAAGCAATTCCGTAACTTGTTTACAAGAGCGTCAGCAAGAGAAGGTATCACTGGAGATAACTTATTGCAATTATTAGAAGCACGTTTAGACAATACAGTTTACCGTTTAGGTATTGCTCCAACTCGTTCTGGAGCTCGCCAATTGGTAAGCCACAAACATATCACTGTTAACGGTGAAGTAGTAAATATTCCTTCTTATCAATTAAAAGCTAATGATGTAATCGCGGTTCGTGAAAAATCAAAATCTTTAGAGAGTATTTCTATTTCTGTTGCAGGTAGAACTATCAATAAGTTTTCTTGGTTAGATTGGGATTCAAAAGAATTAACGGGTAAGTTTTTAACCTATCCAAATCGTGATGAAATTCCTGAGAACATTAAAGAGAATTTAATCATCGAGTTATACTCTAAGTAACATAAGGAGTTAATTTTCTGAAAGGAAAATTAACTTTTTTCATTACAATATTTATTTACAAATTAGTTAAAAAAATATACATGGCAATTTTATCATTCCAAAGACCCGATAAGGTAATTATGCAGAAATCTACGGATTTCGATGGTACATTTGAATTTCGTCCATTAGAACCAGGTTTCGGTATCACAATTGGTAATGCCCTAAGAAGAATTTTACTTTCTTCATTAGAAGGTTTTGCTATCACAAGCATACGTTTTTCGGGAGCTTCACACGAGTTTTCTACTTTAAAAGGTGTTGTTGAAGATTTAACTGAAATTATTTTAAACTTAAAACAAGTTCGTTTTAATAAAGTAGTTGAAGTTGGAGATACTGAGAAAATTTTCATCATTATCAGCGGAAAAGATCAATTTAAAGCTGGTGATATCACTGGTTTTTCAACTAATTTTGAAGTGTTAAATCCTGATTTAGTGATTTGTAACATGGATAAGTCAGTTACTTTAGAAGTAGAATTAACGGTGAATAAAGGCCGTGGTTATGTAGCTGCTGAAGAGAATAAAATTAATGATGCTGCTGTTGGTGTAATTGCAATCGATTCGATTTTTACACCAATGAAAAATGTTAAATACGCAATTGAAAACTTCCGTGTTGAACAAAAAACAGATTACGAAAAATTAATTTTAGATATTTCTACGGATGGTTCTATCACTCCAGAAGAAGCTTTGAAAGAAGCAGCTAAAATTTTAATTCAACACTTTATGTTGTTCTCTGATGAGAATCTAATTTTAGAATCTCAAGCTAAAGAAGAAATTAAAGAAGTTGATGAGGAAATTTTACACATGCGTAAAATTCTTAAAACTGAATTAGTTGATATGGATTTATCTGTGAGAGCATTAAATTGCTTAAAAGCAGCTGATATTCGTACACTAGCTGATTTAGTTTCTTATGATGTTGCTGACATGTTGAAATTTAGAAACTTCGGTAAAAAATCATTAACTGAAATCCAAGAGTTAGTAAAATCAAAACAATTAACTTTCGGTATGAATCTTTCAAAATTTAAATTAGAAGAAGAAAACTAATATTTTCATTTTCTAAGATTAAAGAAAGATAAAAACAAGTATTCACAGTGTGTAATTCCCTCGATTTATTAAAAGAGACGGTACATACTTAATTAAAATAAAATGAGACACGGTAAAAAATTTAACCACTTAGGAAGAACAACTTCGCACAGAAAAGCGATGTTAGCTAACATGGCAACTTCTTTAATTATGCACAAACGCATTTCAACTACTTTAGCAAAAGCAAAAGCTTTGCGTATGTATGTTGAGCCTTTAATCACCAAATCTAAAAACGATACTACGCACTCTCGTAGAACGGTATTTAGTTATTTGCAAGATAAAGATGCAGTTACTGAATTGTTCAGAGAAATATCTGTTAAAATTGCTAACAGACCAGGTGGATACACTCGTATTATCAAATTAAACAATCGTTTAGGTGATAATGCTGAGATGGCATTAATCGAATTAGTAGATTACAATGAAGTTTATAATAACCAAACTGTAGTTGAAGAAGTGAAAACTACACGTAGAAGCAGAGGTAAAAAATCAACTGCAGCTACTGAAGATGCAACTGAGGCTACTGAAGAAACTACTGAAACTTCAGAAGAAGAAAAAGCAGAAGGAGCTGAATAAGCTTTTTAATATTTTTTTAAAAAAAGGGTTGTCAATTTTGATAACCCTTTTTTGTTTGATAACTTTATGCTTTATGATCAGAATATCGAAATTTCTTTTAGTCATTCTTGTTGCCGTTTGCATTCAGTCTTGTAATTGGTTTGAAAATAAGCCTTTAATTGGTTCTGTTTTAGCCGATCATTTTGATAATAAGTTGTTTAATAAATTTGATACAGCGGCTTATAACCCTGTTTTTAGAAAACAATTTTTAATTCATAAAAACAATTTAAAGTATGCAGTTACTTTACATAAATTTTATGAGCAGTTTGCCTATGAACCGTCTTTAATTACTAAATTTTACGCAAATGGTAACTTAACTGTTTTGTTAAATTATTTAGAAAAAAGTAATTCAGAGGGGTTAAATCCTAATTATTTTAAAGCAAAACAATTTCGTAGCTTGTTGGCTGATTTTGCTGAACGGAAATTCAAAACGATTGAAGAAGTTTACCCAATTGTAGCTCAATTAGAGTTGTTAGCAGCAGATTCTTATTTGAGATATCACAATGCTTTGAGCTTTGGTATGGTTAATCCTAAGGATATTTTACCAAGGTGTTATTTACCTATTCTCAGACCTACTGTTGATACCATGTTGGCTGCCTTGGCTACGGAGGATTTAAGTCAATCGCTTTTGGATTTGCAATTAAAAGATGCTTCCTATCTTTTGATGAAAAATGAATTAAAATCATTGCCTAAATATAGTGTTAAGTATAAGTCTTTGGTGGTTAATTTAGAACGGTTGAGATGGAAATATTCTATTTCAAAGGCAAATTATATATTAATTAATATTCCTGATTTTACTTTAACTTGGTTTGCTAATCAAGATACAGTTTCTTATATGAAAGTTTGCGTGGGCGCAAAAAGAGATGCTGATTTTGATTTGAAGTATGCAGAATATGTTAAAAGCAAGAATTTAGATTCTATTCCAAATAATTTTGAAACCTCATTATTGGTAAGCGAAATTGAAGCGGTTGTTGTTAATCCTACTTGGAACATACCTTTGAGTATTGCTAAGAAGGAAATTTATAAATTAGTGATTGCAGATCCTTTTTATTTGAGTAATCGTAACATTAACGTGTATTATAAAGGTAAAAAAATTGAAAATTCGGATACAATTCAATGGGCGAATTATGATCGGAATAAATTTCCGTTCAAATTTAAACAAGGTGCAGGAGATGGAAATGCCTTAGGTAAGTTTAAATTTATTTTTGACAATAACGCAGGGATTTATTTGCATGATACGGACAATAAAACGGTTTTTAATTTAAAAAATAGAGCACTCAGTCATGGCTGTATTCGTTTGGAAAAACCGTATGATTTTGCGGAACACTTAATTGCGAACGCCAAAAAGTTTGATAAACTTAGGCTAGAGTTGGGTTTGTCTCCATCGGATACAACCAATACAAAGTTGTATAAGGCTTACTTAAATAAAAAGATAGATACAAATGAACTTTTGAAAGTAAAACCTAAATGGTTTAGTCCGCAAAAAAATGTACTTTTGATGATTAATTATTTTACAGCCTGGGTTGAAAACCATGAAATTAAATACAGAAATGATATTTATGGCTATGATGAAATGATGTGGAATTACATTAATAAATAATCCTTTAGTTTTATATACTTATCGAAATATGCTTTCAAAGAAAACCAAATATGCAATTAAAGCCCTTGTTCTTTTGGCAAAACACTTGGATGAACCACCGATGCAAATTGCTAGAATTTCTGAATTAGAGCATATTCCAAGAAAGTTTTTAGAACAAATATTGTTAGAATTGCGAAAATCAGGCTATTTGTATAGCAAAAAAGGAGCGGGAGGGGGTTATACTTTAAATAAAAAACCTGAAGATATTTTTTTGGTTGATATTTTAAGGATTACCGATGGCCCGATTGCAATGTTGCCTTGCGCAAGTTTAAATTATTATCACAAATGTGAAGAATGTCACGATGAGCTTACTTGTGGAATTAGAAAAGTGTTTATTGAAGTTAGAAATGCAACCTTGAAAATTTTAGGCGAAACCAGTATCGCTCATATTGTTAATTTAGAGAAAACCGTTAATTTAGAGTAGATTGAAAACTAAAGGTCATTTGGATTTAGAATCCATATATAATTTTATAAAAAATGCTATTGCAGAAGATTTAGGCGATGGAGACCATACTGCATTGGCAACCATACCCAAAGATGTAGAAGGGAAAGCCCGTTTGATTATTAAGGAAGATGGTATTTTGGCGGGTGTGGAGTTAGCTGTTTTGATTTTCAAACAAGTGGATGAACGTTTGAATGTAGATGTTTTGCTACATGATGGCGCTAAAGTTGTGTATGGAGATATCGCATTGACAGTTGAAGGAAGTACGCATTCTATTTTGATTGCAGAGCGATTGGTTTTGAATTGCATGCAAAGAATGAGTGGAATTGCGACCAAAACCCATAAAATTGGGTCTTTACTAGCGCCTTTTTCTACCCAAGTTCTGGATACTCGAAAAACAATTCCTGGATTAAGGTTGTTGGATAAATGGGCGGTACGGATAGGCGGAGGGGTGAACCATAGAATTGGTTTGTACGATATGATTTTAATTAAAGATAATCATGTTGATTTTTCGGGTGGAATTAGCAACGCTATAATTGCTGCAAATCAATACATTAAGACGAATCATAAAGCGTTAGAAATTGAGATTGAAGTACGTAATTTAGATGAATTGGCACAAGTTTTAGCTGTAGGAAAAGTAAACAGAATTATGTTAGATAATTTTAGTTTTGAGGATTTAACACAGGCGGTTAAAATTGTGAATGGAAAATTTGCAACGGAAGCGTCAGGAGGAATAACCGAGCAAAATGTGGTTGATTATGCAAAGTGTGGGGTTGATTTTGTATCTATGGGAGAATTAACACACTCGGTAAAATGTTTGGATATGAGTTTAAAAGCATTTTAATTAAAATTTAACTTTTAAATAGGGGCATTTTTTTGTAACATTGTAGCTTATGATTTCAGTATATTCGATTTCTGCATTGCTACTAGCTTACTTATTGGGTTCTATTCCCTCCGCTGTTTGGTTGGGTAAGTTTTTTTATGGTATTGATGTTAGAGAGCATGGAAGTGGAAATGCAGGTGCCACC
>JAIEMU010000132.1 GCA_019751895.1 Sphingobacteriaceae bacterium
CCAAGCCTGTGGATGCGCACCGCAATTGCGACCACGAAAAATGCAACGGAAAAGTAACGCTTTGGTATAAAGGTGAAGATGTGTTGAGGGTAACCGCTCGCAAAGACCAATTTGGAGAGGTAGAAGAATTTATTTGTAACACCTGTCGTTTTGAGAAGAAAAAAACCAGCGATTGGACGATAGAAAAACCTACGCAAATAGATGAAAGTTCAGTAATTTCGTCAAATCATTATGATACTTTTAAACCATTGCCTGTGATACAAGAAAACACAGCTTTGCAAGAAGCCAATAAAGTTCAACTAGAAAGAAGCATAAAAATATAATGGATTTAACTTTTGTGATAGAAAAATTTGCGTTGGTAACCATCCTTTTTGCCATTAGTTTGGTGATAGCGATGTACAGCACTTACGCAGAGCGTAAAGTAGCCGCATTTTTGCAAGATAGGCTAGGGCCAGATAGAGCCGGTATTTTCGGACTTTTACAACCTTTGGCCGATGGTGTAAAAATGTTTATGAAAGAAGAAATTGTTCCTACAAACGCCAATAAATGGTTGTTTATGATAGGTCCAGGTTTGGCGATGTTGTGTGCTTGTATTGGTACGGCTGTTATTCCTTGGGGTCAAGACATCGTAATTGGCGGAAGAACGATTGCTTTGCAGGTAACGGATATTAATGTAGGTGTTTTGTATCTGTTTGGTGTCGTTTCTTTGGGCGTGTATGGCGTGATGATTGGCGGTTGGGCATCGAACAACAAATACTCGTTATTGAGTGCCATTCGTGCGGCTTCACAAAACATTAGTTACGAAATTGCAATGGGCTTGTCTATCATCGCTTTGCTTTTGGTAACCAACACCATGAGTTTAAAAGAAATTGTAGCGCAACAACATGGTTGGCATTGGAATGTGTTTTATCAGCCATTAGGCTTTATTATCTTTTTGATTTGTGCCTTTGCCGAAACGAATAGAGCACCTTTTGATTTGCCAGAGTGTGAAACCGAGTTAATTGGCGGTTATCATACCGAATATTCATCTATGAAATTAGGTTTTTATTTATTTGCTGAGTATATCAATATGTTTGTTTCATCGGCAGTAATGGCAACGCTTTATTTTGGTGGATACAATTACCCAGGTATGGACTGGGTAGCGATACACATTGGCGGAAACTTAGCACCGATTATAGGCACTTTGGTTTTGTTTGTTAAAATATTTGCATTCATCTTCTTCTTTATGTGGGTGCGTTGGACGATCCCTCGTTTCCGTTACGATCAATTGATGGGACTAGGGTGGAGAGGTCTCATTCCATTCGCGATAGCAAATATTATTATCACAGGATTGGTTATAGCAATTAAAAATTTTTAATCCATTAGGATAATTATGGAATCATTAAGTAAAAAGAAAAAAGTATTAATTCCCGAGCCATTATCGCTTGCCGAACGTTTGTATTTGCCAACGATTGTAAAAGGATTGGCAACCACAATAAGCCATTTTTTTAAGAAAAGTGCCACCATTCGTTACCCTGAAGTAGAAAGAGAATTTTCGACCAATTGGCGAGGTATGCACTCTTTGAAAAGAGATGAAGAAGGTAAAGAACGTTGTACGGCTTGTGGTTTGTGTGCCTTATCTTGCCCAGCAGAAGCGATAACGATGCTAGCAGCAGAGCGCAAACCAGAAGAAAAACACTTGTATAGAGAAGAGAAATACGCATCAGTATATGAAATCAATATGTTGCGTTGTATCTTTTGTGGTCTTTGTGAAGAGGCTTGTCCAAAAGAAGCGATTTATTTAGATGGACCAATTGTTCCTTCTGATTATCTTCGTAAAGATTTTATCTATGGAAAAGATAAATTAGTAGAAGCACCACTAACCGTAAAATAAAAACATAAAAACAAAAATTAATGGGTACATCTGTATTTTATTTCGTAGCAGCATTAAGTATTTTATTTTCACTGATGGTGATTTTTTCTAAAAATCCTATCCATAGCATTTTATACTTAATCCTTACTTTTTTTACTTTCACAGTTCACTATGTACTGTTGAATGCACAATTTTTGGCGGTTGTAAACTTTATCGTTTACATGGGTGCCATCATGGTTTTATTTCTATTTGTGTTGATGTTGCTCAACTTGAACAAAGAAAACGAACCCAACAAATCGGCTTTGCTGAAAATAGTAGGCGTTATTGCGGGTTGTTGTTTAATTGTAACCTTAATAGGTTCTTTGAAATCAGTTTCGTTAAATGATCCTTTGGTATTGAGAAATCCAAATTTAGGTTTGGTGAAAAATTTAGGAAAAGAATTGTTTGGACCATTCATGTTGCCATTTGAATTGTCATCAATTTTATTGTTGTCGGCTATGGTAGGGGCAGTATTGTTAACCAAAAAGGAGGGAAATATATAATGAATAACGTAGTTGAAAATTTACAAGGCGTGCCACTTTCGCATTATATTTGGTTAAGTACCATCATCTTTTCAATAGGAGTGGTTGGTGTTTTGACACGTAGAAATGCCATTGTGATTTTTATGTCAGTAGAGTTAATGTTAAATGCCGTTAACTTATTATTAACCGCTTTTTCGGTGCATAGCAACGACCCATCGGGTCAAGTATTTGTATTTTTTATTATGGCATTGGCAGCAGCCGAAGTTGCCGTAGGTTTGAGTATCATTGTGATGGTTTATAGAAATACAAAATCAATAGATATTAATGTTTTAAATCGCCTTAAGTGGTAATAAATTAGAATAAATTAAGGATGATAAATTTAGTTTGGTTGGTTCCGTTACTTCCGCTGTTAGGATTTTTGATTAATGGCTTGGGAAGAAATAAATTCTCGAAAAACACAATTGGTTTTGTGGGTAGCGCAGTTATGTTTTGTGCTTTTGTTTTTAGTGTAGGTATATTCTTTGCATTAAGTGGCAGCAGCGTAAAGTCGCATGAAGTGTTTTTGTTTGATTGGATAAGCGCAGGAAAATTGCATATTCCTATGTCGTTTTTGGTTGATCCATTAAGCGCTGTGATGCTTTTAATCATAACAGGCATTGGCTTTTTAATTCATTTGTATTCTGTTGGCTATATGCACGATGACGCAGGCTTTGGTAAGTTTTTTAGTTACCTAAACTTGTTTATCTTTTTCATGTTGTTGCTGGTTTTGGGTAGCAATTACATCGTTATGTTTATCGGTTGGGAAGGTGTAGGCTTGTGTTCTTACCTTTTAATCGGTTTTTGGTACACCAACAGTGCCTATGCCAGTGCGGCTAAAAAAGCATTTGTAATGAACCGTATTGGTGATTTAGGCTTTTTGTTAGGCGTGTTTTTAATCTTTTTCTTTTTCGGCTCGGTTGAATATTCAAAAGTATTCCCCTTAGCAGCAAAAACCGTATCAGGAAACGAAATCATTGTTTTGATAACTCTGTTTTTGTTTATTGGTGCTTGTGGTAAATCGGCACAGTTACCTTTGTTTACTTGGCTGCCAGATGCGATGGCAGGACCAACACCAGTTTCAGCTTTGATACACGCCGCAACGATGGTAACAGCAGGTATTTATATGATTGCTCGTTCAAGCATTTTATTCGACTTAGCACCTTTAACACAACATGTGATTACCATAGTAGGTTTAAGCACAGCGATTATTGCCGCGATTATTGCACTTACGCAAACGGATATTAAAAAAGTATTGGCTTATTCAACCGTTTCGCAGTTGGGTTATATGTTTATTGGTTTGGGCGTAGGCGCTTACAATGGGGCATTTTTCCATGTAATTACCCACGCATTTTTCAAAGCTTTATTGTTCTTGTGCGCAGGTTCGGTTATCCATGCTTTGCATCATCAACAAGATATGCGCCACATGGGTGGATTAAGAAAAAAATTACCGATTACTTTCCTAACGATGTTAATTGGAACTATTGCCATTGCAGGTTTACCTCCATTTTCAGGTTTCTTTTCTAAAGATGAAATTTTAGCGCATTTATACCAAACCAACAAATTCTATTGGGGAATTGCTCTTTTTGGCGCTTTATTAACCGCTTTTTATATGTTTAGAATGTTGTTTTTGACTTTCTATGGAAAATATCGTGGTTCGCACCATGCGGAAGAAAAAATTCATGAATCACCAAAGTCCATGACCATTCCATTGGTTGTATTGGCAGTTTTATCAGCCATTGGCGGATTGATAAATGTTCCTGAAGTATTGGGTGGCTCTTCGTGTTTGGCAAAATGGTTATCGCCAGTAGTTGCACAACATAAAATAACTTTACACCACACCGAAGAATATGTTTTGATGGCAATTTCTGTTGTTGGGGTGTTAATTTCAATTGCTTTTGCGTATCAAAAATATGTGAAAAAACACCATGTACCTGTGGCAGATGAAGCGCATCGTCCTTTTGTTGCCAAAGTATCTTATCATAAGTTTTATTTAGACGAACTTTATGAAATGTTATTCACAAAACCTTTGAACGTTATTTCAGAATTTTTATACCGCATTGTGGACACCAAAATTATAGATGGTTTGGTAAATGCTTTTGGCGTTGGTGCTACCGAAGGAAGTAAGGTATTGCGTTTACTTCAATCGGGAAATGTAGGTTTTTATATCTTAATGATGGTATTTGGTATCATTAGTTTGTTGTTGTACACTTTTTTGTCTGTTTCTTAATCTAGTTCAAAATATATAAATGGGACTTTTAATTCTACTTTTATTACCACTCGCAAGCGCTTTAGTAACTGCCTTTTCAGGTAAGTTAGCTAAAACCATAGCGCTGATAGCTTCGATGATTACTTTAGGTTTGACCTTGGGTTTGCTTAGTAATTTCTCGCCAGACACCACCACTCAGTTTTTGGTCAATTATCCTTGGATTCCTCAATTAGGGATTAATTTTCATGCAGGAATTGATGGAATTAGCATGGTGGTTGTTTTGTTAACCAACGTGTTGATGCCACTTATTATTTTGGCAAGTTTTAATCATAAATACGAAAAACCGAATGCTTTTTATGCTTTGGTGTTGTTTATGCAGTTTGGCTTATTACTTGTTTTTACCGCTTTGGATGGATTTTTGTTCTACATCGGTTGGGAAGCAGCATTAATTCCAATTTATTTTATCTGCGCCAAATGGGGTGGAAAAGATCGCATTAAAATAAACATGAAGTTTTTTGTGTACACCATTGCAGGTTCATTGTTTATGCTTTTGGGTTTAATTTACTTGTACTTACACAATCCTGCCAAAAACTTTGACATTCAATCGTTTTATGCCATGCATCTTGATTTGAATGAACAAGGTTGGTTGTTTTGGGCTTTCTTTATTGCCTTTGCTATCAAAATGCCAATTTTCCCTTTCCATACTTGGCAACCAGATACCTATACCGAAGCACCTGCTGCAGGAACGATGCTTTTGTCAGGAATTATGCTCAAAATGGGTATTTATGGAATGATTAGATGGATGCTTCCGATTGTGCCAATGGGCGTAAATACTTGGGTTCCTTTGGTGATTACACTTGCTGTCATTGGTATTATTTACGCTTCAATTATCGCTTTTCGACAAAAAAATGCAAAACGATTAATCGCTTATTCATCTATTGCCCACGTGGGTTTAATTGCCGCAGGTATTTTTAGCTTAAATGTTCAAGGATTACAAGGCGCAATGGTACAAATGTTTAGCCACGGTATCAATGTTGTGGGCTTGTTTTTTGTGTTGGATATTATTTACAGCAGATTAAAAACCAATAAAATTGAAGAAATGGGTGGTTTGGCGAAGTCGGCGCCACAATTAGCAATCGTATTCTTGATTATTTTATTAGGCACCGTGGCGCTACCAGGCACAAACGGCTTTGTGGGCGAGTTTTTATTGTTGATGTCGGTTTTTCAATACAATCCTTGGTTGGCTGCCATAGCAGGTTTAACCATTATTTTTGGAGCGGTGTATATGTTAAGAACCTACCAAGGAATTATGCTAGGGAATACAAACGCCAAAACAATTGTTTTTGAAGACATCAAAGGGACTGAGAAAATTGTACTATACACCATCTGTGTTTTAATTATTGTGATGGGTGTGTATCCAAAATGTTTGTTAGATATTTCAAAACTATCCGTACAAAATTTATTAGAAATTATAAATCAAAAATTAACCGCAGGAATTTAAGCAGATGAATATTATTATCACCATAGCCGTAACGGCTTTAGTAGTACTTTACGCAGGTTTGTTTAAGGCAAAGAAAGCCTTATTACCACTTACTTTAGTAGGCTTAATTACCGCCCTTACTTTTGTAATTACTTCTTGGAACAAAAACACCAACCATTACGAAATGTTGCAAATGGACAATTTTGCGGTTGCATTTTCGGGTTTAATTATTTTAGGCACGGGTTTTGTTTTCTTATTGACGCAAAATTATTTTGCTAAAAATAGTGATAACGTGGCCGAGTATTTTACGCTTATCTTGTTCGCTTTGTCGGGCATGATTATGATGGTTTCTTATAAAAACATGGCGATGCTGTTTGTGGGA
This sequence comes from Sphingobacteriaceae bacterium, assembly GCA_019751895.1. Classification (GTDB taxonomy): domain Bacteria; phylum Bacteroidota; class Bacteroidia; order Sphingobacteriales; family Sphingobacteriaceae; genus Pedobacter. The sequence goes on from JAIEMU010000132.1 coordinate 6,481, forward strand.
GTAGAAATTATGTCGGTTTCGCTCTATATTTTAGCAGGTATTCGAAGAAGTAATTTTGCCTCAAACGAAGCCTCATTAAAGTATTTTTTAATGGGTGCATTTTCAACAGGGTTTTTACTGTTTGGGATTACGCTAATTTATGGCGCTACGGGTTCATTCGATTTGTCAAGAATTACCAATTACTTAATCGTGAATCAAAAATCGGTTTCTCCATTGTTTTATCCAGGTATAATTTTAATGTTGATTGGTTTAAGTTTCAAAATAGGAGCTGCTCCATTTCATTTTTGGACTCCAGATGTGTATGAAGGTTCACCAACTTTAATTACTGCATTTATGTCAACCGTAGTAAAAACGGCTGGATTCGCTGTTTTCTTGCGCTTATTTGCAGGTGCTTTTGCTTCTCTACATAGTTTTTGGGAGCCTGCTTTGATGATGATGGTGGTTTTAACTTTAATCATTGGTAATGTAACTGCATTGTTCCAAAAAAACTTTAAACGTATGCTTGCTTATTCAAGTATTTCGCATGCGGGATATTTAATGTTTTCGTTGGTGGTATTTTCTGCACAGTCCACAAATAATGTGTTTGTTTATGCTTCAGCTTATACTTTTGCAAGTATTATCGCTTTTGCAGTTTTAATACTAGTAAAACAAAAAGTAGGCGACGACAACATTGATAGCTTTAATGGCTTAGCAAAACAAAATCCTTTCTTAGCGTTTGTACTTACGATTGCCATGCTTTCTTTGGCAGGTATTCCACTTACAGCCGGATTTATTGGTAAATACCTTATGTTTTTAAATGTAATGGGTTCGTTCCATATTTCTCTGTTGGTGATAGCTATTTTAAATGCATTGGTAGGGTTTTATTATTATTTTAAAGTAATTATAGCCGTTTATTTTAAAGATGGAAGCAAATCATTAAGTGTTGAAATTCCATTTCAATATAAGATAGTTTTGTTTTTGTGTGCGCTTATTACTTTGTTTTTAGGGATTTATCCAACGGTTTTAATCAATCTTTTTTAAGTTATAAATTGTATTTTTACAACTAATTATAGCTATGGAAGATATTTGGAATTTTATTCAACAATTTATTGACCCTGAAAAAATACTCAAAATTGGGGGTTTTTATTTTTTGTTGTTTATCATTTTTGCCGAAACCGGTCTTTTCTTTGGCTTCTTTTTGCCAGGCGATTATTTGTTGTTTTTGGCAGGAATGTTTGTAGCTACAGGAAAATTAGACACCAATATTTACATGATGCTTTTTGGTTTAACCTGTGCAGCAGTGTTGGGCAATTTTGTAGGTTATTGGTTTGGGTATAAAACCGGCCCAACCTTATACCAACGCAAAGACAGCTTTTTTTTTAAGAAAAAATACCTTTTGAAAGCCGAAGAATACTACAAAGAACAAGGCGCATTTGCCTTAATCATGGGTAGATTTGTACCCATTGTACGTACTTTTGCGCCTATATTAGCAGGCGTAGTTAAATTGTCTGTTCGTAAATTTGCTTTTTATAATATACTTGGTGCCTTGTTGTGGATATCCTCACTTACACTTTTAGGCTATTATTTAGGCATCGCTTTTCAAACAGAAATCGAAAAATATTTATTTTATATAATTATTGGCTTCATTGTGATTACAACCATTCCGCTAATGATTACCTTTGTTAAAAAATCAAATCAAATTATAAAAGAATAAATTCTATATATAAAAAATGAGTACAACTAATACACATCCATGGCATTGTGTTTCTCCAGGCGAGAACTTACCAGAAACGGTGAATGCAATTATTGAAATCCCTAAAGGTTCGAAGGCTAAATATGAAATCGATAAAGAGTCTAATTTGATAAAATTAGATAGAGTTTTGTTTTCTTCAGTGGTTTACCCTGCAAATTATGGTTTTATTCCTCAAACCTATTGCGATGATAACGACCCATTAGATATTTTAGTTTTGTGTTCTGTGGATGTATATCCGATGACGATTATCGAAGCCAAAGTAATCGGCGTAATGCACATGGTAGATAATGGCGAACAAGACGATAAAATTATTGCGGTTGCTAAAAATGATATGTCGGTAAATTATATTAACGATTTGTCTGAACTTCCTCCGCATGCGATGAAAGAAATTGTGAAATTCTTCCAAGATTACAAAGCCTTAGAAAACAAACAAGTAACGATTGAGCATTTGCTAGGAAAACGTTATGCGCATAAAGTAATACAAGAAAGTATTGAACTTTATGACAAAGAATTTAGAAACAAATCTTAATGGGATTTCAGATATTTTTAACCTTTTTTTTAGTTTTTTTAAACGGCTTCTTTGTTGCCGCTGAATTTGCGATTGTAAAAGTTCGAGCTTCTCAAATTGAAATTAAAGCAAAATCAGGCACCAAAGTTGCCAACATTGCAAAATACATTACCCAGCATTTGGATGGCTATTTGGCCGCCACACAGCTGGGTATCACTTTGGCATCTTTAGGCTTGGGTTGGGTAGGTGAAAGTGTGATGCATCACCTCATAGAAAACTTAATGACGACCATGAATTACAGCCAAGCGGTAATCACTTCTTTTTCGGGTACAGCTTCTCCAATTATTGCCTTTGTTTTTATCACCATTATGCACATTGTTTTTGGTGAATTAGCACCCAAATCAATTGCGATACAAAAACCCGTAGCAACCACTCTTTTTGTTGCCCTACCATTACAAGGCTTTTATATCATTTTTAGACCATTTATTTGGCTTTTGAATGGATTCGCAGCATTCTTGTTGAGAATGTTTGGGCTATCAAATGCAGGAGGACACGACACCGTTCACACCACCGAAGAATTGTATTATTTGCTTGACCAAGGTAAAGAAAGTGGCGCATTAGATTTGAATGAACACGAATTGATCAAAAACGTGTTTGATTTTAATGAGCGAGTAGTTAAAAATATCATGGTGCCTAGAACCAAAATTTCAGGCATTGAATTGAAAACACCAAAAGAAGAGGTTGTTACCAAAATTATTGCCGAAGGCTATTCTCGAATGCCTATTTACGATACGGTAATCGACAAAATAATTGGAATCGTTCACGCAAAGGATATTTTACCGCTCTTGGCAGAAAAAAAAGAATGGACCCTGCAAGAGATTATCAGAAAACCTTATTTTATTCCTGAAACCAAAAAAATAAATGATTTATTAAACGAATTGCAACAAAAAAGAATTCAAATTGCAATTGTGTTAGATGAGTTTGGCGGCACAGCTGGTATGGTAACGCTAGAAGATATTGTGGAAGAAATTGTTGGCGAAATTCAAGACGAATACGACGAGGAAAAACCAACAGTAGAAAAAATTTCTGATACCGAATTTGTGGTTAATGCGTATGCTACGGTTTACGACATCAACGAACATTTACCCCATGACCTTCCAGAGGATGAGGATTTTGACACCATTGGTGGATTGGTTTCTCATGCATTTGGTAAAATTCCTGAGGTGGGAGATAGTGAAGAGTTTTATGGTTATTTGTTCACCATTCTCAAAAAAACAGAACAAAATATTGAAACGATAAAAATGGAATTGGTCATTTCAAAAGATGATTTCGTGGACAAGCATTAAAAATATCAACGATGCACATTTTTTATACACCAGATATAACCGACGAGCATTATTCTTTAAATGAAGAGGAAAGTAATCATTGTATTCGTGTTTTGCGCTTAAAAGTTGGCATGGAGGTGATATTGGTAGATGGAAAAGGTGGATATTTTAATGCTTTGATTGAAAGTTTTACGAAGAAAAACGTAATTCTTAAAGTCACCAAGAAGCAGATTTTGTATGGCAAAAGAAATCATCATTTACACATTGCGGTAGCGCCAACCAAAAATATCGATCGATTAGAGTGGTTTTTAGAGAAAGCCACTGAAATGGGGATAGACGAAATCACACCACTGATTTGCGAGCGTTCGGAACGTAAAATTGTAAAAAACGATCGTTTGAATAAAGTTATCACATCCGCTGTAAAACAATCTATGCAGGCCTATCACCCTGTTTTAAATGAGCCAATAAACTTTTTAGATTTCATCAAAAAAAAACAAGCCGACCATCTTTTTATTGCACATTGTGAAGAGGGTACAGAAAAAGAATACATCGCAAAATCGTTGCTTCCACATCAAAGTGTTTTGATTCTAATTGGTCCAGAAGGAGATTTTAGTGCTAATGAAATTACACAAGCTTTGGCTCAAAATTTTAAACCCATTACTTTAGGAAATACACGTTTGAGGACTGAAACTGCGGCTTTGTCGGTTTGTTTTGAAGTAAATTATCTAAATAGATGAACACAAATCAACGCAAAATAAGACAAGCATTATTTTTTTTATTGCCCACTTTCATTGTCTTTATTTTTTTTACCATCCCCACTTATCAGTTAGCAAGATTGAAATATAGCGGAGGAGGCGATTGGTATGGAAATAGAACCGCGTTGCCAAATTTAATTGCTTTTTGTAATCAAAATTTAGGAACAAATTTTTCACCTAATGAAGCCACTGTTGATGCAGGAAGCGCAGAAATATTTAATTATCCTTTTATATATTTAACGGGGCATGGGAATGTTACTTTTAATGAGCAGGAGGCTTTAAATCTTCGTAAGTACCTGTCGGGAGGGGGTTTTTTGCATATCGATGATAATTATGGGCTGGATAAATTTGTAAGACCTCAAATGAAAAAAGTTTTTCCTGAGTTAAATTTTGTGGAATTGCCTACTAGCCATGCTATTTATAATCAAAAATTTAAATTTGCAGACGGTTTACCCAAAATTCATGCCCATGATGGAAAACCCGCTCGTGGTTATGCCTTGATTTGGAAAGGTAAAGTCGTTTGTTTTTATTCTTTTGAAACCGATTTAGGGAATGGGTGGGAAGATTTTGGTACCTATCCTAGCGACACACAAGAAACCAGAACAAAGGCGCTAAAAATGGGCGCTAATTTAATTCAATATGCATTAACTCAATAAAACTTCTATGTACAAAGTAAAAGTAAATAACGATATTCAATTTGAAATTGAAACCAGCCAAGACCAAGTTTCAGTTAATCACGAACCGATTTTGTTCGATAGAGTAGCTATTGCGGAAGGAAAATCGCACATCATCTATCAAAATAAATCCTACAATATTGAAGTCATTTCGTTAAATGAAGATAACAGCAGCACCATCAAAGTCAATGGCTCCATTTACAATGTAACTGTTGAAAATCATTTTGACCAATTACTGAAGCAATTAGGAATGGACAATTTGACTTCAAACAAAGTATTAGACGTTAAATCACCAATGCCGGGATTGGTTTTGAATATTTTGGTGTCTGAAGGAGACGAAGTGAAAAAAGGGGATAGCTTGCTCGTTTTGGAGGCGATGAAAATGGAAAATAATCTCAAATCACCATGTGACGGTGTTGTGAAGAGAATAGCAGTTGCTAAAGGCGACATTGTTGAAAAAAATGCTGTTCTAATTCAATTTAGTTAACAATTAATTCCAAAAAGAAAGCCGCTTGAAATCTCATCAAGCGGCTTTCTTTTTTTAGTTTACAAAAACTATCTTTTCGCATTAAATGGTTTTGATGGTTTAATTTTAAACTGAGGCTTTCCTTTTGTAGAAACTTCTGAATTTCCCAACATTGTCATCGCACAACGGAAACCTATGTCGGCAGCAGAATCGTCTTGCTGCATGTGACGACGAGCTGCTGGTGTTAGCCAAAGTACCTGATCGTTCCATCCGCCACCTTTATAAACCCTACTTCTATTGTTTATTAACGTAATTTCTCCGTATATACCATCGTTATCACGATCTTTTTCTCCTCTTACATCTGCTTTAAAGTTTATAATTGTTGTGTCAATTTTCCCAGCTAATTTAGCTGTCCAACTTTGTTTTTTTGGTGTAACAGCATCTGTTTTTATCGGTTGATTATATCTGTTTTTCACTAATAAACCATTTTCAGGATTCACAGCTTTGTTTTGAAAAACGTTACCTCTAAATGGGTTTAAAGCTTCTGAGTCTTCGAAAGTTCCTACACGATACACATCCGAAACCCACTCATTCACATTCCCAGCCATGTTATACAGTCCAAAATCA
>JAIEMU010000023.1 GCA_019751895.1 Sphingobacteriaceae bacterium
CCTATAAAAAAGGAAAAAAAGGAGTATTGGGTTTGTTTGTTGGAGAAATAATGAAACTAGCCAAAGGAAAAGCCGATGCTAAAAAAATAAATGAATTAATTATTGAAAAACTAAAATAAAATGATGAAAAAACTAGCTTTGATAATGATGACAAGCGCCATGTTGTTTGCTTGTAAGGATGAGACCAAAATTTCTATTTCTGGCAAATTTGAAAATGTAGGTACGATTAAGAAAGTGTATTTGTTAGGTGTGAAAAACAATCAAATGGCAGCTATCGACTCTACAAATGTGTCTGAAAATGGTGAATTTGAGTTTGTGAAAGATGCTTCAAACCCTGATTTCTATCACATAAGCATTACAGATCATCAATATGTTTTGGTCTTGAATAATGGAGATGAGGTTAGTTTTAAAGCAGATTTGGCGGATAAAAACATGGCTTATAGTGTAGAAGGTGGTAAAGAAAGTGAACGTTTAATGAAGTTTAATGTTTTAAGAAATCAATTGATGCAGAAAATTGTAGCTGTGCAAACTGATTTTGATAAACAACAAACAGCTATGCCTGCCAAAAGAGATTCATTAATAGAGGCTATCCGTCCAGCTTATTTGAAAGCTACTGAAGAGATGAATAAAGGATTGGTTGCCTATGCTTTTGAAAACGCAAATTCTTTGGTTGGTTTTTATGCGATTAATTTGGTGGACAAAAGTCGTCAAAATGATTTAATTAGTTATGTGAATAAGATTGGAACGGATATAAAAAACGTTCCTGTTGTCGTTGAGTTTGTAAATAAAATGCAAAAACTTAAAAATTTGCAAATTGGGCAAATTGCACCTGACTTCACTATTCAATCGATAGATAATAAGACGATTAAATTATCGGATTTCCGAAAAAAATATGTTTTATTAGATTTTTGGGCAAGTTGGTGCGGACCATGTAGGGGAGAAAACCCAAATGTAGTGGTAGCTTACAATCGATTTAAAGATAAAAATTTCACTGTGTTAGGTATTTCATTGGATAAAAATAAAGAAGAATGGGTGCAAGCTGTAAAAGCAGACAACCTAACTTGGGCGCATGGTAGTGAATTGAAAGATTTTGAAGGTGAAATTGTGAAACTTTATCAAATAGAATCTATTCCAAGTAACTTTTTATTAGATCCATCAGGTAAAATTATTGCTAAAGATTTGAGAGAAAGTGAATTGTTGAATTTTTTAGCAAAAACATTAAAGTAAAATTACTTCCTTGTTAATAATCTGTGATTACTTAATAATTTATTAACGTAATCTTAACTTTAAAAGACAATAGTTTGCGTAATTTCGTAACAAATAAAAAAAAATGAGCACAGCTAAGCAAAAAATTCTTATCGTTGACGATGAACCAGATATTTTAGAACTAATAGAATACAGTTTAAAAAAAGAAGATTACCAAGTTTGTTTAGCATCAGATGGTTATGAAGCTATTGCGGTAGCTAAAAAAGAGCTGCCTGATTTGATAATTTTGGATATCATGATGCCAAAAATGGATGGGATAGAAGCTTGCAGAATTTTACGCACTTTGCCTGAATTTAAGCATACTTTTATTGTTTTTTTAACAGCTAGAAGTGAAGAATATTCTGAAATTGTTGGTTTTAATGTTGGTGCAGATGATTATATAGCTAAGCCAATAAAACCAAGAGCATTGGTGAGTAGAATAAACGCTATTCTTAAACGAAATCAAAAAGAAGAAACCGAGACCTTGGATAATAAATTGAGAGTAGGTGATTTGATTATTGATAGAGAAGCTTATTTGGTTTATCAAGGTGGGAGTAAAGTTGTTTTAGCCAAAAAAGAATTTGAGTTGTTATATCTTCTAGCGTCAAAACCAGGTAAGGTTTACACAAGAGAATCTATTTTGAAAAAAATATGGGAAGAATCGGTGGTGGTTACCAATCGAACGATAGATGTTCATATTAGAAAATTAAGAGAAAAATTAGGCGAAAATTATATTTCAACCATAAAAGGTGTGGGGTATAAATTTGAACTTTCATAGCACGAAAAAAAAAGTATATTTGCATCAAATATTTTGAAATGCAATCGAACTTTTATAAGATATTTTTTGTTTGTTTACTTTTTTCTATCCTTAACACACTGAATGCTTATTCTTGTGCGAAGAAAAGGCTGGAAAAAAGTGGATGTACAAAGACATACACGCAAAAAAAAACAAATACATCTTGTTGCGAACAAGTGAAAAAAACTTGCAAAAAAGATAAAACAAAATCAAGTTGCGATTGTTTCTGCTATTCGTTTAATTTGTTTTTTTCTATACCGACAGAATTTCCTGCCACTCAAATTTTTAATAAAAAAAAGAATGAAAATTCTTTTTCTAATGTTCATATTCTTTTAGCAGGTTATCATTCGGTTTGGTTGCCTCCAAAAATAGTTTAATTTTTTTTCAAACGAATTTTAGTTGGTTTAATCTTTAGGTTAAGCCTGTCTTTTAATGAAAAATAATTTATCTAAAAAAACAATAATCATGAATAATTTAACAACAAAAATAAGTACCCTTTTTGTAGGGTTTGTATTCCTTTTTTCTAATGCTCAAGCAACTAAATTGACAGAAGAAAGCAAAATAAAAGAAGTATATAATCAGTATTTTAATCTAAAAAATTCTTTAGTAAAGACGGACGCTGCAAGTTCTACAAAAGATGCAGAAGCTTTATTAAAAGCATTGAACTCGGTTGAAAAACAAAACTTGACAGCCGAAGAACTTTTGGTTTGGAATAAAATAGCGACAGATTTAAAAGAACATGCCACGCATATTGCAGAGTCAAAAGATATTGTTCATCAAAGAGATCATTTTATTTCACTTTCTAAAAACATCTATTCATTGCTAAAGGTTTCTAAATCTGATTTGCCTACCTATTATCAATATTGCCCGATGGCAAATGATGGAAATGGAGCTCATTGGCTAAGCAAAGAAAAAGCGGTTAAAAATCCGTATTACGGCTCAAGAATGATGACTTGTGGCAGAGTTGTAGAAACAATTAACTAAATTTTAAACGAAATAAAGATGTAGGCAAAAGCTTACATCTTTATTTTAAATCTAAAAATAAGATGAATCGAATAACAATAAAATTGTTAATTGCCTTTCTTTTGTCTTCGTTTTCTCTTTTTGTGCATGCTCAAAAAGTAGTTAGATACGATTTGTATGTACGAGATACCTTGGTAAACTTTACAGGAAAAACAAAAAGAGCAATAGCCGTTAATGGGCAAATTCCTATGCCAACTTTAACCTTCACAGAAGGCGATATGGCAGAAATACACGTTCACAACGAAATGGATGAAGAAACGTCTTTGCATTGGCATGGCTTGTTTTTGCCAAACAAAGAAGATGGCGTTCCTTTTTTGACTCAAATGCCTATAAAACCACATTCTACCCATGTATATAAATTTCCAATTATTCAAAATGGAACACATTGGTACCATAGCCATACCGGCATGCAAGAGCAAATTGGGATGTATGGCTCGATGATTTTGAATAAAAAAGAAGAATCAAACATCCCCACTATTCCTTTGATTTTGAGTGAATGGACAGATGAAAATCCTGACAATGTGCACCGATTGCTACACAATGCGTCCGATTGGTTTGGAATAAAAAAAGGTTCTACACAAAGTTATGCAGAGGCAATAAAAGAAGGTTATTTTAAAACTAAATTGCTAAACGAATGGAAACGTATGGCGGCTATGGATGTGAGCGATGTTTATTATGATAAATTTTTAATAAATGGAAAGCAAACAAGCCAATTGGGTAAATACAAAGCAGGAGACAAGGTAAGATTGAGAATCTCAAATGGCGGTGCTTCAACTTATTTTTGGCTCACCTATGCGGGAGGGAAAATCACCGTTGTTGCCAATGATGGCAACGATGTAGAACCTGTGGAGGTGGATAGGTTGATTATTGCTGTATCCGAAACCTATGATGTAATTGTCACTATACCAGAAGATAATGCTTCGTTTGAGTTTTTGGCAACTGCCGAAGATAGAACCAAATCAGCGAGCTTGTTTTTAGGCGAAGGAAATAAAAAAAACGCAACGCCATTGCCCAAACTTAAATATTTTGAGGGTATGAAAATGATGAACGACATGATGAAGATGAATGGAGATTTGGACGATATGGGGATGAATATGAGCATGAATCAAATGGATATGAATGTAGTGATGTATCCCGAAATTACAGGTGGAGGAGCGAAAGATGATGCAAACAAATACAATTCAAATGCTTTGTCGGATATTGTAACTTTGAATTATGCGATGCTCAAATCGCCAAACAAAACCACTTTACCTCAAGACGCACCCGTCAAAGAATTAAAGTTTGAATTGACAGGAAACATGAATCGATATGTTTGGAGTTTGAACAATAAAGTAGTTTCGGAAACCGATAAAATATTGATTAAAAAAGGTGAAAACGTAAGAATTACACTTTATAATGGTTCGATGATGCGTCACCCAATGCACTTGCATGGTCACGATTTTAGAATTTTGAACGGACAAGGAGAACATGCTCCTTTGAAAAATGTGTTGGACATTATGCCAATGGAAACCGATACGATTGAATTTAATGCCAATGCAGAGGGCGATTGGTTTTTTCATTGTCACATTCTTTATCACATGATGAGCGGAATGGGGAGGGTATTTAGTTATAAAGACCAAGCGCCAAATCCTTTAATTCCAAATCCAAAATATGCTTTAAGAAAGTTGAATGCCGATGATAAAAGATTTCATTTTATGGCTGAAAACGACTTTGCCACCAACGGGAGTGATGGAATGGCGATGTTGGCAAACACAAGGTGGAGCATAGGAACAGAGTGGAGATTAGGTTATCACGATGCACATGGTTATGAAGTAGAAACGCATTTAGGAAGATATATCGGAAAAATGCAATGGCTGATGCCTTTTGTGGGCTTTGATTGGCGTTATCGAAAAATGGATGCGCAACATCAATCAGGAGGAGGTCATTCGGAACAAAATTTGTTTGGACAGACCAATACTAAGGACAAAAGAGGTGTGTTTAGTTTGGGAGTTGAATATGTTTTACCCATGTTGGTAAAAGCACAAGCGGAAGTTTTTAATGACGGAATATTTAGAATTCAATTCGAAAGGATGGATATTCCGGTTTCAAAAAGGTTTAGAATGGGCTTAATGTGGAACACAGACAAAGAATATATGCTTGGCTTGAAATATATTTTGAAGAAAAATGTGGGCGTAGGTGTACATTACGACAGTGATATGAGTTACGGATTTGGAATGATATTAAATTACTAACACCATTTGATGGTGGTAATTAATTATTGTATGTTTACACCCTCAAATTAATTAAAAAAATAAAACAGAATGTCTAACAAAAACAAACTAACTTTTTTTATATTCTTAGCATTGGTACTGGGGGTTGGCCTAGGTTATTTCTTAAATGTAAATTCTTTTAATAATTACAATACAGCAATTGTAAAAGCAGATAGCGAGATAAAAAAAATCGACAATCAATTAAGCACAATAAAAGATACGACGGCTATTCAATACATTCAATTAAAAGAGGTTAAAAAATCTCAGATAAAAATCAGTAAAGAAAACGAGACCATCAGAGAGAAAAAACTAGAACCGCTAACCTTATTAAGCGATATTTTTTTACGTTTAATAAAAATGATTGTAGCTCCTTTGGTGTTTACTACGCTTGTAGTAGGTGTAGCCAAAGTGGGAGATATAAAAGCGGTAGGCAGAATTGGCGGTAAAACCATGCTTTGGTTTTTAAGTGCTTCGTTACTTTCTTTGGTTTTGGGTTTAATTATGGTAAACATATTTAAACCTGGAGAGGCTATGAATTTACCTTTACCTAGCAGCTTGACAGATACAGGAATAGCTAAAAAAGCACTTTCGTTAAAAGATTTCATTTCTCATATTGTACCAAAAAGCTTTGTAGAAGCTATGGCAACAAACGAAATACTTCAAATTGTGGTTTTTTCATTGTTTTTTGGCGTTGCCACAGCAGCCATTGGCGAAAAAGGAACGATTATCGTTAAATTTTTAGACGCATCGGCACATGTAATTTTGAAAATCACAGGTTATGTGATGAATTTTGCACCATTTGCAGTTTTTGGGGCGATGGCAGCTATCGTAGCCAAACAAGGTTTAAGTGTACTATCTACTTACGCATTGTTTATCGGTGAATTTTATTTTAGCATGTTTATGCTTTGGGTATTGTTGATTTTTATTGGATATTCTATTCTGAAAAATAGAGTTTTTAATTTGATGAATAGAATGAAAGAACCCGTTGTTTTAGCCTTTAGCACAGCAAGTAGCGAGGCAGCTTATCCAAAAACAATGTTGCAATTGGAAAAATTTGGCTGTAAAGATAAAATCGTAAGTTTCGTTTTGCCATTAGGATATTCTTTCAATTTAGACGGTTCTATGCTTTACATGACCTTTGCTTCCTTGTTTATAGCACAGTCTTACGGAATCCATTTGTCTTTTGAACAACAAGTAACCATGTTATTGATTTTAATGCTAACCAGCAAAGGAATTGCAGGTGTGCCAAGAGCAAGTTTAGTAGTTATTGCAGGTACGATTGCAACCTTTCACATACCAGAAGCAGGATTGGCACTTTTGATTGGTATTGATCCATTGTTAGACATGGGACGCTCAGCAACTAACGTGGTTGGAAATAGCATTGCTACCGCCGTAGTTAGTAAATGGGAGGGTGAACTCACAGAACCAATTGAAGATTAATTTAATAGATTAGTATGATATTTTTAACTTCAAAAACACGATTTATAATCGTGTTTTTCTTTTTTTACGGATTTAATATTTCTGCACAAACCAACAACAACGAGTGGTTGAAAATCAACAATTCAATTATTGATGAAACACTGATTTTGAATAATAAAGGAAATTTTATTCCTTTAAGTTCCCTTGCTGAAAAGTCCATAGCAGCGATTTACTTTGATTTTGAACACTCGAATACTTATGATAGCTTATTGAATAAGTATGCAAAAATAACAGCCATTCAACAACAAAGTAATAAGATAAATTACAATGAAATAGAAGATAAGGTGTTTACGTTTAACACATTGATTATTGTTGTAAACATCAATCAAAAAATAAATTATGATTTGTTGAACTGGATAGAAAAAGTAGCCAAAACCAAACAAGTGGTGTTGTCTCTTTTTGGAGATGCAGGCAAAGTTAAGTTTTACCAAAAAATGGATATTCCATTGTTATGGTCGCCCACACAATCTCAATTATCGGCCTCTATTGTACCACAAATTATTTTTGGAGGAATAGCCTCGACAGCAAAAATAAAAAATACAATTGCTGAAAAACATGCGTTAGTACATAGAATCACTACTCAATCAACGCGATTGAAATACACCATTCCAGAAGAAGTAGGCGTAAAATCTAAGGATTTAAAGCAAATAGACGATTTGGCTTATGAAGCAATTAGTCAAAAAGCAGCGCCAGGAATGGTGGTGTTAGCCGCCAAAGGAGGAAAAGTTTTTTTTTATAAAGCCTATGGTTATCACACCTACGAAAAATCGATAAAAACAAAAGAAACTGATATTTTTGATGTAGCTTCAGTAACCAAAATTACAGCAACCACTCCCGCTGTGATGCGCTTAGTAGAACAAAAAAAAATAAATTTAGATTCAGCAGTGTCTTTTTATTTACCAAAATACAAGAATACATCTTTAAGCGATATTCGTGTGAGAGAGGTGATGCTCCATCAAGCGGGATTTATTCCTTATATTCCTTTTCAACAGCAAATTTTAGATTACGATTATTGCACCGATTCTTTAGATAATTATTGCACAAAAGTAGCTGACGGATATTTTGTGAGAGATAATTATTTTCATGACATCATGCTCCCAAAAATGTTGAACTCGCCATTGAAAACACGAGGAAAATATGTTTACAGCGATATTAGCATGTATGTGATGAAAGAAGTGGTGGAACAAGTAACTGGAATTCCTTTTAAACAATATGTAGAAGAAAATTTCTACAAGCCACTAGCGATGCAAAAAACAGGCTATTTGCCAAGAGAACGATTTGAAAAAGAAAAAATTGTACCTACGGAGGAAGATAGTTTGTTTAGAAAAACAAGGGTTCATGGTTATGTTCATGACCAAGGAGCGGCTTTAGCTGGCGGTGTAGCTGGGCATGCGGGTTTGTTTGCTACCGCAAATGATTTGGCTATTTTTTATCAAATGTTGTTGAGTAAAGGTGAATATGGAGGAGAGAAAATATTTGAAGCCGAAACCGTTAATTTGTTTACCTCAAAACAAAGTGAGGTAAGTAGAAGAGGGTTGGGTTTTGATAGATGGGATCCAGATAACACCAAAAAATATCCATCCGAATTGTCTTCGCCTCAAACTTTTGGTCACACAGGATACACAGGAACAGCGGTTTGGGTAGATCCTAGTCGTGATTTAGTTTTTGTTTTTCTTTCCAATCGGGTTTACCCAACGGTAACCAATAAGTTGAGCGATTTGGCTACAAGAAGAAAAATGTTAGATGTTTTTAATAACGCAATAGATTCATCCTTAAATAAAGAAAAAAAATAAGTCATTTTTTTATACCTTTGTTGCTTAGAATAAAATAACTATTCAATCAAATGGGGCCGTTCTTGGATTTGACAGGGTGGCGTTGAGTATGTTAGCATGCAGTGCGTTGTACGGAGAGCACTTAAAAGAGAACGTTCACATTATAATAGGCGAGAATAACTACGCTTTAGCTGCCTAATTTAGAATTAGCTAGCTTTTGTCTCTCTAACTGCTGCATTGTTAGGTTAGAACCCGAGGCATCGAAATAACAACGCTAGCCTTTGTAGGGTACGATACTTTGGCGAAATAAAGTACATAAGGAATGAAATAAGGTCGGTTTCCAGCCCGTTTTATTCTCGAAAATCAATTGGAAAATAAGCATGTAGAAGGTATATTTTTTCACACAACTGGACAAGGGTTCGAACCCCTTCGGCTCCACAAAAAAAGAGATGTTTTAATTAATATCTCTTTTTTTATGAAATTAAATTTCTACTGAACAAAGCCTTACCAAATTTTAATAAGATTAATGATAAAATTACACACCAAAAACACTAAATACAAAAGCCTTTTTTTACTTTTGTGAAAAAATATGCACATCGTGAAAAAATCTATTTTAATCTTATTTAGTTTACTTTCGTTAAACTATACTTATGCAAACATCGAGGGTTTAAGCAAATTAAATATTGACCCTAAAATTATCACACAACGAAAACAAGTACCTATTCTTTGTTACCATCAGGTTCGCAACTGGACAGCAAAAGATGGAAAAGTAGGGAAAGATTACATCACACCAGTAGCAACCTTCAAATCGCATATTAAAATGCTTGCAGATAGCGGTTATCATACCATTTTGCCTGATCAATTGTATGCTTATTTGAATCACGGCGCAAAATTACCATCAAAGCCCATCATGATTACTTTTGATGACACTGACCTAGATCAATATACTGTAGCAGCTCCTGAGTTGAAAAAATATGGTTTTAAGGCTGTTTATTTTATCATGACGGTAGCTATTGGCAAGAAAGCCAGAATCAGTTACATGAATAGAGAACAAATTAAAAGCTTGTCGGATGCAGGAAATGTGATCGGTAGTCACACCTACGACCATGCCAATGTAAAAAAATATAAAGCCGAAGATTGGGTTACTCAAATAGAAAAACCAACGAAAGTATTGGAAGAAATTACAGGTAAAAAAATCAATTATTTTGCCTATCCATTTGGTTTGTGGAATCCAGAGGCAATTCCTCAGTTGAAAAAAAGAGGATTTAAAGCGGCTTTTATTTTAGCAACCAAAAGAGACGAAAAAGACCCGCTATTTACCATTCGTAGAATTATTGCAAGTGGATATTGGTCAGCAAAAACATTAAACAACAGTATTAAAAATAGCTTTTAGTAAACAAAAATATGAGTGAATTAAGTTTAGAAGATTTTAAATCTGTTGTCTTAAACGATTATAAAATTGCTTTTGAAAGTCGCCAAGCTAGTATTTTAGGCAGAAAAGAAGTGCTCACAGGTAAAGCCAAATTTGGAATTTTTGGAGACGGAAAGGAAGTGCCTCAAATCGCAATGGCGAAAGCTTTTAAAGAAGGAGATTGGCGCTCAGGATATTATAGAGACCAAACTTTTGCTTTTGCAACAGGAATAAGTACTGTAAAAGAGTTTTTTGCGCAATTGTATGCCAATTCGGATGTGGAAGCAGAGCCCGCATCGGCAGGACGACAAATGAATTGTCACTTTGCTACACGTTCGCTCAATCCAGATGGTTCTTGGAAAGACTTAACTAAAATAAAAAATTCTTCTTCGGATATTGCACCCACAGGCGGACAGATGGCTAGATTGGTGGGGTTGGCTTATGCCTCAAAGTTATTTCGTCAAAATAAAAATTTAGATTATTTGACAAACTTTTCGGTAAATGGAAATGAGGTTGCTTTTGGTACCATCGGCAACGCATCTACCTCGGAAGGTGTTTTCTTTGAAGCGATTAATGCCGCAGGAGTGTTGCAAGTGCCAATGGCTATGTCGGTTTGGGATGATGCTTTTGGGATTTCGGTACCTGCTAAATATCAAACGACGAAAGAAGATATTTCTGAAATATTAAAAGGTTTTCAAAGAGATGAAAACAACAAAGGTTACGAAATTTATAAAGTTAAAGGCTGGGATTACCCTGCTTTGTGCGAAATATATGAAACCGCAATTGCAGTATGTAGAAAAGAACATGTTCCTGTTTTAATTCACGTAACCGAAATTACACAGCCGCTAGGACATTCTACTTCAGGCTCTCACGAGCGCTACAAAACTAAAGAAAGATTAGCTTGGGAATTGGAACACGATTGCATCTTGCAGATGAGAAAGTGGATGATTGAATCGGATATTGCAAGTGAAGAAGATATTGCACTGCTTGAAGATACAGCTAAAAAGTATGTTAAAGAAATGCAAAAAGAGGCATGGGCTGAATTTTTAGCGCCTATTAATTCAGATAAAAAAGAATTGATCACGTTGATAAATGCCTTGCAAGTGAATAACGATGCTTTAACTAAAATTGTAAATGTTTTAGCAAGTAATCCCGATGCTTTGAATAAAGAAGTAATCTCTTCGGCTAGGCAAGCCTTGCGTTTAACCAAAGATTTGAAAACCAAAGAAAGAAATGATTTACTTCATTGGTATCAAAAACAAGTTGAATTAAATTTAGATAGATACAATTCAAATTTATTTACAGATGGAGCAGAAAGTCCGCTTTTGATTTCAGAAATTCCAGCGCAGTTTGATGAAAACAGCAAAATGATAGATGGAAGAGAGGTTTTGAATGCTTGTTTTGACGCTAATTTTAGTAGAGACCAACGCTTGGTGGCTTTTGGTGAAGATTTAGGTTTTATTGGCGATGTAAATCAAGGATTTGCAGGTTTGCAAGAAAAATATAGTGATTTACGCATAACCGACACCGGCATTAGAGAAATGACCATTGCAGGACAAGGTATTGGATTGGCAATGAGAGGTTTGAGACCGATAGCTGAAATACAATATTTAGATTATTTGCTTTATGCAATCAATGTGTTGAGTGATGATTTGGCAAGTTTATCTTATCGTACCAAAGCGGGACAAAAAGCACCTGTAATTATCAGAACTAGAGGGCATCGTTTGGAAGGTGTTTGGCATTCGGGGTCGCCAATTGGTGTGGTGTTGAATACTTTGAGAGGTTTACATATTTGTGTACCTCGTAACATGACTCAGGCAGCAGGAATGTACAATACTTTGTTGAGAGGAGATGAGCCAGCCATCGTTATTGAATGTTTGAATGGCTACCGTTTGAAAGAAAAACTACCAACTAACGTGGGCGAATTTACCGTTCCGTTAGGAAAAGCAGAAGTTATAAAATCAGGAACAGATATTACCGTGGTATCTTATGGTTCTACCTTGCGAATGATACAAGAAGCAGCAGAGGAATTAGAAAAAATGGGTATAAATATCGAAATTATTGATCCTCAAACGTTATATCCTTTTGATTTGGATCAAATTTGTGTTCAATCGTTAGAAAAAACAAATAAATTGTTGGTGGTTGATGAGGATATTCCTGGCGGTGCAACTTCATATATTTTGCAACAAATATTAGAAGAACAAAAAGGTTATTTTTATTTAGATGCACAGCCAAAAACTTTGACAGCGAAAGCACATCGTCCGCCGTATGGGTCAGATGGTGATTATTTTAGTAAACCTTCTGTTGATGACATCATTGAAACAATTTATGGAATGATGAGCGAGCAAAATCCTGCTCAGTTTCCAGAGTTGTTTTAATTAGATTTCTAAATTTCAATTATTAATTAGCCCACGACAAAATCGTGGGCTATTTGTTATCCAATCCTTTTTTTATGCATCTAAAAGCACTTAAAAAAC
>JAIEMU010000171.1 GCA_019751895.1 Sphingobacteriaceae bacterium
AAAAAGCCAAATTTGAATAAGTTTTTCATTTTTTTTTATTTTAAATTATTAATTAATATTTACTGATTAATACTGCAAAGTTAAAAAGGTAACCCATAAAAACAAAAAATATTTTATTTATTTTATTTCCATCGATTTAAATGTCTTAATGCAACTTTTTCTGCTCGCAAATATAAATAGAATTTTAATTTTATGTATCATTGGGTTACTATTTTATATTTTTGGTATTAATATTTTAGAAATGATGCGTGATTCGTTGCCGACAGATAAGGAAGTTGTGATTGGGATTCTCAATAATTCAGATGAGATGCTGAATAGATTGTACGTTGGTTATTTCCCTATGATTTTGCAGTTTATTTTGAATAATAATGGTGATGAAGATGATGCTAAAGATGTATATCAAGAATCAATTATTGTTTTATATAATAAAATAAAATCAGGGAATTTTGAGCTAACAAGTAAGTTGAAAACCTATTTGTATTCTGTTTGTCGCCGTATTTGGTTGAAAAAATTGGCTAATGAGAGTAAAAAAACGTACAATATAACTGATTTTCAAGATGTATTGATTGTAGAACAAGATACGGAATTGCATGAAGAGCGAAACAAACAATTTGATAAAATGCACCTTGTTTTGGGTAGTTTAGGCGAGCCTTGTAAAACCATTATCGAAGACTTTTACATTCATAATTTATCTATGCAAGATATTAGCGATAAATTTGGATATACAAATACGGATAACGCAAAAACTCAGAAATACAAATGCTTACAAAGATTAAAAAAGATTTTTTTTCAATAATTATATTAGAATGAACAGTTTAGAATTAGATGCACTTATTGAAGATTATTTACAAGGTAAATTGTCAGATACTGAAAAAGAACTTTTTGAGAAATTAAGAGCTTCAGACGCTTCTATAGATCATAAAGTGATTACTCATAAATCATTTTTGGAGGCTATTCATCAATATGCTTCTACTTCTTCATTGAAATCAAAAATGAATAATGCGCATGATCAAATAAATGTAGCGCAATTGGTGGCTAAATATAAACCACATCCTGTCTTAATTGTAAAATTGTGGCGAAAAAATAAAGTGATGTTTGCCGCTGCTGCTTCCTTTGTGGTTTTGATTTTATTGTCTTTATACTCTATCAAACAAACTTCTAGTCAAACAAGTAGTTATGAAAAAATGAGTAAAGAAGTAAAAAGCATCAGGAATTCGCACAATAATTTAATTAGAAATGTGAATAACAATTCAAAAAGTGTAAATCCAGGTAAATTCGGGGGTACAGGATTTTCGCTATCTTCAAATGGTTATATACTAACAAGTTATCATGTAGTTGAAAATGCTGACTCTGTGTATGTTCAAAATAATAAGGGAAATTCTTATAAAGTTAAGGTTGTTTATACTGATCCAGAACATGATCTTGCGGTGTTAAAAATATCTGATTCTAGTTTTGAGAATTTAAAAAGTTTACCTTATTCTATCAATCAAAAAGGCGTTAATATGGGTGAATTTGTTTATACCTTAGGTTATCCAAAAGATGATGCAGTTTATGGCGAAGGGTATGTGAGTTCTAAATCTGGATTTGACAGTGATAGTACTGAATATCAAGTTGCTATTGCGGTTAATCCGGGTAATAGTGGTGGTCCATTGATGGATAAAAATGGAAACATTATTGGCGTGATTAATGCAAAAGAAAGTCATGCTGATGGAGCTGCTTTTGCTCGTAAATCTAAATATATTTTAGAAGCGATTAATTCAATTCCTCAAGATTCATTGAGTCGTAAAATATCTTTTACAAAAACAAATAAATTAAAAGGGGTGGGGATTTCTAAACAAATAGAAAAAATTCAGGACTTTGTATTTATGGTGAAAGTTTACAATTAATCTAATAATGTTGTAAAATAATTGCTTTAATCACAATATATCCATCTTTTTGTGTTTTTGTAAAAATATAAAATTGATGGTTGTTTTGTTTTATTTTATGCTTTTTCGCTAATATTTCTGGTTTTTCAGGAAAATTTCTGACGATAATGTTTCCTGAAATATTTTTTTCTTTTTTGAAATCTTGAAGCGTAAAAATGGTTTCTACTTTAAATATTCTACCTGCAAAATCTTCGTTTATTTCTTCGCTGTGATAGAGTTGACTTTGATTTTCTAATTTTTCAAGTTTATATTCTTTTGCTATTAAATTAAAAGCGCCACTTTTCAATAAAGCTACATCGGGTTCATAAAGGTAATTCGAAGGTGTTTTGTTAAGAAATTCAATGGCTAGGTTTTCTGTTCCTAGTATAAAAGAAAATTCTTTTTGAGAATGATTAATTGTTGTGCAAATTATTTTAGTGTCAACTGGTGTTTTACTTTCAATCACCCAAATAAGCTCTTTGCATTCATTTTTTGTACTTACAATATGAATTTCACGCACATTTTTAAGCTCCTTCAAACCAGCTTTTAAATCTAGTAAAGGGGCAGTTTTTAGCATAATACGTTGTGTTTTTGTTAATAAAAAATCTAAATCAGCTACGATATTTGGTGTGCAATCTTTTAGCATAAATACTTTTGCACTTCCACTTCTTCTTGCAGGGTCGAGGTAAATGGTGTCGAATTTGACAGACGTAGATTCTAAAAATGAAACGCCATCAGTATTTAAGATTTGGATATTTTTTGCTCCTAAAGTTGTGAAATTGTGCTTTGTGATTTCTGCTAATTCTGAATTTATTTCACAAGAGGTTACTTTTTTTATAACTTTTGAGAAATAGAAACTATCTACACCAAACCCAGCAGTGAGGTCGATTAGAGTTTCGCCTATGGCTAATTTTGATTTATAGCGTGCCGTTTTTTCAGAAGAAGTTTGTTCAATAGACAAACTTTCAGGAAAATAAATATTTTTGGAATTAAACCAAGTGGGTAATTTTTTTTCTGCTTTCTTTTTACTATTAATTTGAATACTTAATTCTTTGGATGTAACGCTTTTGAACGGACTTTTGGTTAAAGCAATTTTATTTACATCAGTATTTAAGTTTTCTTGGATGTATTTCTGTACTTCGGGTTTTAAAATTTCTAAATTCAATTTTTATTTTTCATTACAATTTGACATGTATGGCGGCTTTTTACCTCCAATAATACCGTTTTGTTTTCGGTTACTCTATTAATGGTTTGTTGATTGTAATATCGAATGGTTACCAACTCTAAATTTTGATTGTATTTTACAATGTAAGATTTTGAAAGTGCATCAATAAGTTTTTGAATTTTAACGTCATTTTCTCCATCTACACTTACCGAAAAGCTGAGTGCAGAATTTAGCATCGTATTTATTTTTACTTTATGTTGATGAAAAACGTTGAAAATGGTACTTAGATTTTCTTCGATGATAAATGAAAAATCTTTAGGTAAAATGGATATTAAGGTTTGATTTACTTTGAATATGAAACAAGGTGTTGGTGTCTCGTTTTTAATATTCCCAATTTTTGTACCTTTCTCAGTAGGATTTATAAAAGAACGGACATATAATGGTATGTTTTTGTTTTGCAGTGGTTTAATTGTTTTAGGATGGATAACTGTTGCGCCATAGTAGGCCAATTCTATTGCATCGTAATAGGATAAATAATCGATTTTTTCTGTCTCATCGAACCATTTTGGGTCGGCATTTAGAACACCTGGCACGTCTTTCCAAATGGTAAGTGCATTTGCGTTTAGACACGATGCAAATATTGCTGCCGAGTAATCAGAACCCTCTCTTCCTAGAGTGGTAGTGAAATTTTCGCTCGTATTACCTATAAACCCTTGAGTGATTACAATTTTTTTAGCAATTAATTGAGGTAAATTTTTCATTATCTCTTGCGCTGTTTTTTCCCAGTTTACATTTCCTTCTTGGTAATTGTTGTCGGTTTGAATGTAATTTCGAGCATCTACCCAAACTGCATTCATGTTTTCATATTGAAGAAAGGCTGAAATTATTTTTGTGGAAATAATTTCACCCATAGAAACAATTTGATCGTAAATATAATTAGGATTGTCGATAGGGGATTCTTCTAAAATCCAATCAATTTCTACAAAGGTATTGGCTATTTCGTTGAAAATTTGATGATTTTTATCTGTAAAAAGTTCGTTTATGATTTGGAAATGATAGTCTTTTATTTCTTCAAAAATAGGTTCTGTCGGTTCATTTTTTAAATATGCTTTGGTCAAATCTTCCAATTTATTTGTGATTTTTCCCATTGCCGAAACTACAACCAAAAGAGGGGTTTCGGAGTTTTTTTTAATGATTTGGCTTAGATTTTTGATTGCATTTGCATCTTTTACGGATGCGCCACCAAATTTGAATACTTCCATTTTTTTAAAATTTTTGTGTTTGTTCTTTTGATAAACTAGCATTCAGCCAATCGCTTTCGGTGTAAGCTTGATATTTATTGTAGAAGTTTAAAGCAGGCTCATTCCAATCTAAAACCTGCCAAGTCATGCCGTTGTAGCCACCTTCAACAGCTTCTTTAATCACTCGTTCGAACAATAATTTCCCAATTCCTTTTCCTCGATGGGTTTCGGTAACCAAAAAATCCTCTAAATAAAGTCTGCAACCTTTCCATGTTGAAAAACGAGTGTAAAACAAGGCAAAACCAATAATGATGTCGTTTTCTGTAGCTACAAAAGCTTTCCAAACTGGATTTTTTCCAAAACCTGCATCTGTAAATTCGGCTAAGGTTACGGTAACTTCTTGTGGAGCTTTTTCATAAAGGGCTAATTCTTGCACTAGTTCTAAAATTCTTGCACAATCTTTTTCTTCTGCGAAGCGTAATTTTATGGACATTTTTAAACGTTTTTATAGTGTTTGATTACTCTATTTCCAAAAATACTCGTTCCCATTCTTACCATGGTACTGCCTTCTTCTATCGCCAATTTGTAATCGCTACTCATACCCATGGATAATTCTTTGAAACTATTTTCTTTTCTAAAATAGCTGATTTTTATTCCCTCAAAAAGAACTTTTAATTCATTAAATTCGATTTTTGTTTGCGCATCTGAAGCGTTATTTGTAGCAATGCCCATTAAGCCAATAATTCGAATGTTTTGCATTTCTTGATATTCTGAGGAATTTAAAAGTTCAATAGCTTCATCAAATCCTAAGCCAAATTTACTATCTTCATCGGCGATGTAAATCTGTAACAAACAGTCAATTACTCGGTTGTTTTTGCTGGCTTGTTTGTTGATTTCAGTGAGTAGTTTTAGGCTGTCAACCGATTGAATTAAACTAACAAAAGGAGCAATGTATTTAACTTTGTTGGTTTGCAAATGACCAATTAAATGCCATTCAATATCCTTTGGAAGGTGTTCGTATTTTTCCACCATTTCTTGTACCAAATTTTCGCCAAAAACACGCTGCCCAGCGTCGTAGGCTTCTTGTATTTCGTTTATGGGGTGGAATTTAGAAACTGCGATTAGCGTAACATTTTGTTCGTCTAATTCATTTTTATATTTCAATAAGTTGCTAGCTATGCTCATTTATCAGTATTTTTGGTAAAAATAATAACCTTTAGTCAATTTTAGCATTAAAATAACTTTTATTAAAATATAATGAAGAAAATTAAGTTCCTATTTGTGGGTTTTCTGTTTTTGTTGGCCTGCAAGCCAGGGATTCCAGAAAATGTGTTACAACCCGAAAAGATGGTAAAAGTTTTGTACGATATTCATTTGGTAGATGGGTATATTTCAACTATAAGTGTGCAGGATTCAGCAAAAATTATTTCAGCAAAATACTACAAAACGGTCTATAAAAAACATCAGATCGACTCTGCAATGTACAATCGAAGTTTGAATTATTATTACAAACATCCAGATGTTTTTGCGAAAATTTATACGGTGGTATCCGCCGATTTAGATAAACAAAAAAAAGTTTTGGAAACTCAACAAATGCAAATTCCAGTCGTAGAATAAAAATATGTTGTATCCAGAAAATTGCGCCGATAGATTGGGTTTTGATGAAATTAAATTGTTAATTTCTAAACATTGTCTCAGTACAATGGGCAAAACGATGGTAGATAAAATGCAAATTATCACCAAATTTGATCAAATAAATAAGTTTTTGAGGCAAACAAATGAATTTAAAAGCATTTTAACCAACAATGAACCACTTCAAATAAGCACTTTTTTTGATGTTAAAATTTTAGTAGATAAAATTAGGGTTGAAGGAGCTTTTTTATCAGAAGAAGAGTTGTTTCAAATTTATGTTTCTTTACAAACGGTTTTTTCGGT
Organism: Sphingobacteriaceae bacterium; assembly: GCA_019751895.1. GTDB lineage: Bacteria > Bacteroidota > Bacteroidia > Sphingobacteriales > Sphingobacteriaceae > Pedobacter. The sequence goes on from JAIEMU010000171.1 coordinate 6,246, forward strand.
TATTCGTTTTTTTGATGAAAGAAAAGAAATTTATCCAAATTTAGAAGCTTTATTTGAACACTTGCCCATCGAAAAAGATATTCTAAAAAACATTAATTCTGTAATTGACGAAAAAGGTAAAATTAGACCTAACGCATCACCTTTATTACAAGAAATCACCACTTCAATTTCTAAAGCAGAGCAAGAGGTTCATAAAAAAATGGACTCGATTTACAAGCAGGCATTAGGTAACAATTGGGCAGCCGATGGAAGTTTGACAATCAGAGATGGTCGAATGTGTATTCCGCTTTTGGCTGAAAATAAAAGAAAAATAAAAGGTTTTATTCACGATGAATCGGCAAGTGGGCAAACCGTTTATATGGAGCCAGAGGAGGTTTTTACGCTGAATAATAAATTGAGAGATTTGACTTTTGATAAGCGTCGGGAAATTGTTAGAATATTAACCGAACTTACCAATCAATTACGTCCTTATGTTCCAATTTTAATCTCCTATCATGGTTTTCTTACTAAACTAGATTTTGTAAGAGCAAAAGCATTATTTGCAATTGATATTGATGCGTCGATGCCTGTTTTAATCAAATCGGCTAGTTTAAAATTAATAAATGCCCGTCATCCCTTGCTACATCTTTCTTTTGCAATGGAGAAAAAAACAGTAGTACCTTTAAATATCAACATTGCCGAAAGTTTGCGTATCGTTTTGGTTTCAGGGCCAAACGCAGGCGGAAAATCTGTGTGTATGAAAACCGTAGGATTGTTGCAGATGATGACCCAAGCAGGTTTGTTAATCCCTGTTGATGAACGTAGTGAAGTAGGTATTTTTGACCAAATTTTTGCAGATATCGGTGATGACCAATCAATTGAAAGCGACTTGAGTACGTATAGCGCTCATCTAACTAAGATGCGCTATTTTGTTGAACGAGCAAGTTCAAAAACCATGGTTTTAATAGATGAATTTGGCACAGGTACCGACCCTCAATTTGGAGGTCCAATGGCAGAAGCGGTTTTAGAAGTTTTGAATAAGAAACAAATTAGAGGTGTGATTACGACACATTATTCAAATTTAAAGCTTTTTGCAGGAAATACGCCAGGTGTAGAAAATGCGTCCATGCTTTTTGATAATGAAAAAATGAAGCCTAGGTATATTTTGGATATGGGTAAACCCGGTAGTTCTTATGCCTTTGAGATTGCTCAAAATATAGGTTTACAAAGTGAAATTATCAATTTGGCGAAATCCAAAACGGGTACAAATCAAAATAATATTGATAAACTTTTGGTTGATTTAGAAAGAGAAAAAAAACAAATACACGAAAGCAAAATCAACTTGGCAAATCAGCAAAATAAGGTAAAAAACTTAGTTGCAGAGAATGAGAAATTGAAAATTTTCTTAGAAGAGAACAAAAAAGTTTTGATTAAAGAGGCAAAGTTAGAGGCTCAACGCATTATTAAAAACGCCAATAAATTGGTTGAAAATACCATCGCCGAAATTAAAGAGACAAAAGCTGATAAAGTAGTAACAAAACAACTACGTCAAAATTTGAATTTAAATTTTCAGCAAAACCAAGTTAAAGAGGAATACAAAACGCCACAAAAAACAGCTCCTATTTTATTGAATACTGAAATTGAAATTGGAGATTGGGTTCAGTTAAACAATACAGAAACCACAGGTCAGGTTATAGAAATCAATAGAGATAATTTGGTTTTAGCCTTAGGCGATTTGCGTTCTACGGTAAAGAAAAATAAAGTGCAAAAAATCAGCAACAAACAAGCGAAAAAGTCAATTCAGACGAATCAATACGCAAGCAAAATAAACGAAGCGATTACTAATTTTAAGTCTGAATTGGATTTAAGAGGAATGAGAGCAGAAAATGCGCTGTATGAAGTTGAAAAATATTTGGATAAAGCCATTATGATGGGATTTCCATCTATAAAAATTATTCATGGAAAAGGAGATGGTATTTTACGCAAGTTGATTAGAGAATATTTAAGAAAATATAGTCAAGTAAATAGAATAGAGGATGAACATGCTGATAGAGGAGGAGACGGTATCAGTTATGTATATTTGAATTAAACGTAAACAATATGATAAATAAAGTTGTAGCAAATGCTCAAGAAGCAATCAAAGACATTGAAGATGGAAATACATTGATGTTGGGTGGCTTTGGACTTTGCGGAATCCCTGAAAACAGCATTGCTGAATTGGTAAAAAAAGGAGTTAAAAATCTAACTTGCATTTCTAATAATGCAGGCGTAGATGGTTTTGGTATTGGTTTGATGCTTGAAAAAAAACAGGTTAAGAAAATGATTTCAAGTTATGTTGGAGAAAATGCAGAATTTGAACGTCAACTTTTGTCTGGGGAACTAGAAGTAGAATTGATACCTCAAGGCACTTTAGCTACACGCTGTATGGCTGCTGGCTACGGAATGCCTGCTATTTTTACGCCTGCTGGTGTGGGCACAGAAGTTGCCGAAGGAAAAGAAGTGAGAAATTTTAAGGGTAAAGATTATTTGATGGAATATGCTTTTGAGGCAGATTTTGCGATTGTAAAAGCTTGGAAAGGTGATGCCGAAGGAAATTTAATTTATAAATCTACCGCTCGAAATTTCAATCCAGTGATGGCTATGGCAGGCAAAATAACCATAGCCGAAGTAGAAGAATTGGTTGAAGTAGGAACATTAGATCCAGACAAAATTCATACACCAGGAATTTATGTACATCGCATATTTCAGGGTGTAGATTATCAAAAAAGAATAGAAAATAAAACGGTAAGAGCTAAAAAATAGAATTGATATGTTAGATAAAAACGGAATTGCACAGCGAATTGCTAAAGAATTAAAAAACAACTATTACGTAAATCTAGGTATTGGCATTCCTACTTTGGTAGCAAATTATATACCTAAGGGCGTAAATGTTGTCTTGCAATCTGAAAACGGATTGTTAGGTATGGGACCATTTCCATTTGAAGGGGAGGAGGATGCAGATTTAATTAACGCAGGAAAACAAACTATCACCACATTGGCAGGTTCGTCTGTGTTTGATTCAGCTTTGAGTTTTGGGATGATAAGAAGTCAGAAGATAGATTTAACGATTTTAGGAGCAATGGAAGTGTCTGAAAATGGAGATATTGCCAATTGGAAAATACCCGGTAAAATGGTAAAAGGCATGGGTGGAGCGATGGATTTGGTAGCTTCTGCCAAAAATATTATCGTCGCCATGCAGCACATCAATAAAGCAGGAGAAAGTAAACTTTTACCCAAATGTACCTTGCCATTAACGGGCGTAAACTGCATTAAAAAAGTAGTGACAGAGTTGGCTGTTTTGGATATCTTGCCAGAAGGCGGATTTAAACTTCTAGAAAGAGCACCTGGCGTTAGTGTTGACTTTATTAAAAAATCAACTTTAGGGAAATTGTTTGCAGACGACAACGTACCCGAGATGATTTTGGATTGATAGCTATTTATTAAAAAGTGTCATCGTTTGCGCAGGGCCAACGGTGACAAAACTTTTTATCAAACTCACACCTCTATTAATTAAAGTAGGTAAATCCTTTTGTTCATCTTTGTCAAATAAGCCCAAAACATACTCTGCTTGTTGACCTTTTCTGAAATTATCTCCGATTCCAAATCTCAAACGAGCATAATTTTGCCCACCACAAAGTTCTTCAATGCTTTTTAAGCCATTATGTCCAGCGCTACTACCTTGTAATTTTAAACGAAGTTTACCCATCGGTAAAGCAAGGTCATCTACGATAACTAAAATATTTTCGGGCAGTATTTTAAGTTCTTTCATCCAATAATTAACGGATTTGCCACTTAAATTCATGTAAGTAGTAGGTTTGATTACAAATAATTTTTTGCCTTTAAAGCTTACCTCAGCATAATACGCAAGTTTTAAGACTTCAAAATCACCTTCCAAGTTTTTAACCAACTCATCTGCAATATCAAAACCAATATTATGACGTGTATGCGCATATTCGGCACCGATATTACCTAGACCAACAATTAAATATTTCATTTTGTAAAGGTAAAATATTAAAACAATTCAGCAAAAAACTGATTGTAAAGTATCTTTTTTGTTTAATTTTAGCGATAAAAATAAACTTTATAAACTTCTTATTAAAAACACTATTTGATAATCTATTTATTTAGTTTAGATTTGCAACAAAAAAAAACGAAAATGAGTGTTTTAGTTAATAAAAATTCGAAAGTTATCGTACAAGGTTTTACCGGAAACGAAGGTACTTACCATGCTGAACAAATGATTGCCTATGGCACTAACGTTGTTGGCGGTGTTACACCAGGAAAAGGTGGTCAAACACATTTGAATAAGCCTGTTTTTAACACAGTAAAAGATGCTGTAGAAAAAGCACAAGCAGATGTATCGATTATATTTGTTCCTCCAGCATTTGCTGCGGATGCTATAATGGAAGCCGCTGAAGCTGGAATTAAAGTGATTGTTTGTATCACTGAAGGTATTCCTACCAAAGACATGATTGCTGTAAAATCATATATTTCGGGCATGGATTGTCGTTTAATTGGTCCAAACTGTCCAGGTATTATCACTGCTGATGAAGCTAAAATTGGTATCATGCCAGGTTTTATCTTTAAAAAAGGTACGGTGGGTATTGTTTCTAAATCAGGAACTTTAACTTATGAAGCAGTAGATCAAGTAGTAAAATCAGGTTTGGGTATTACAACTGCAATTGGTATTGGTGGAGACCCAATTATTGGAACGACAACCAAACAAGCAGTTGAATTGTTGATGAACGACCCTGAAACCAAAGGAATTATCATGATTGGTGAGATAGGTGGTGGAATGGAAGCTGAAGCAGCTCATTGGATAAAAGCTAATGGAACCAAACCTGTGGTAGGTTTTATCGCTGGACAAACTGCACCTGCAGGACGTAGAATGGGACATGCTGGCGCAATTGTTGGCGGTGCAGATGATACAGCAGCAGCTAAAATGAAAATTATGAGAGAATGTGGTATCACAGTTGTGGATAGCCCTGCTGAGATAGGTGTAGCAATGGCTGGTCTATTGAAATAATATAATTTTTAAGTGTTTAAAAAAGGCTTCTGATACCAATCAGAAGCCTTTTTTATTTTAAAATGGTCTAATATATTTTTTTAATAAATAATCTATAAAATCGGTAGATTATGTAGATTATTTTATTACATTTGCCATACAATTAATTATTAGGATTTAAGCATAAATAGCACATCATGAATTTAAAAATTATAATGTTGTTTTAAAAAATGAGAACCAGTTTGGTGGCTGCCAAACTGGTTTAATTTAATAAAAATAATACCACGTTAATGACATTGAAAAGCAATAAACTAATCAGTTTCTTATTTTACATTAAACAAAATAAAAATATGAAAAATAAATTAAAATCAATATTATCTATCGGAGTAATTCTTTTTCCCATTCTTCTTTTTGCACAAAACAAACCAGAAATCAATGCCTCTGTTTACGGTAAGGTAGTGGATGCACGTACTGGCGAAGCAATAAAAAGTGCCACGGTATCTATTAAAGGCACAACCAATGGCTCGGCTACTGATACAAATGGAGAGTTTGCTTTGATAACAGGACAAAAACTTCCATTTACTTTGATTATTAGTTATTTAGGTTATATGAAGAAAGAATTTATAGCAACTGAAAGTAAAGTAGAAATTAAACTCGACGAAAATACCAATCAACTTGGTGATGTGGTGGTGTATTCGCGTCGTCGCCGCGAGTCCGCACAAAATATACCTATTTCTATTTCGGTAGTGCGTGGTGCAACTGTTGAAGAATCAGGAGCTTTTACCCCTAATCGATTGAAAGAACTTATCCCTTCGGTACAGCTTTATTCATCAAACGGGAGAAATACGACACTTAATATTCGTGGTTTGGGCTCAACGTTTGGTCTTACCAACGATGGTATTGATCCTGGGGTCGGGTTTTATGTTGATGGTGTATATTATGCCCGACCAGCCGCAACCGCTATTGATTTTGTAGATGTGGATAAAGTAGAGGTACTGCGAGGACCACAAGGTACATTATACGGTAAAAATACTACTGCGGGTACATTTAATATCACCACCCGAACACCAAGTTTTACGCCCGCGGCT
>JAIEMU010000066.1 GCA_019751895.1 Sphingobacteriaceae bacterium
AAATATTTTGACCTACCGAGCACAGCGAGGAATCTAATCACAAATAGAAGTGAGACCATTTATCGTTTAGATCCTTCGTTCCTCAGGATGACAAATTGTTTTTTATTGACCTATTTTAATCAATTCAACATCAAAAATCAATGGACTGTATGGAGGAATAGTTTCGCCTGATCCATTTTCGCCATAAGCTAAGTTGAATGGAATGAAGAAACGGTATTTAGAACCAACAGGCATTAATTGAAGTCCTTCTGTCCAACCCTTAATTACCCCATTAAGCGGAAAAGTAGCAGGAGCGCCTCTGTCATAAGAGCTGTCAAATTGTTTTCCATCAATGGTTGTTCCTTTGTAATGTACGGTAACCGCATCAGTAGCTTTTGGTTTTTCGCCTGTTCCTTCAGTCAAAACCAAGTATTGCAAACCGCTTTCGGTTACTTTTACACCTGCTTGTCTTTTGTTGCTATCCAAAAACATGGCTCCATCAGCAAAAATTTTTGCATATTTTTTCTTGTTCTCAACGGCTTTTTTTGCACCAAGCGTTGCGCTTAAACCTGTCATACAAGCCATCGCTTCTTTTTCTGAAAATCTAGATTTCCCACCAGCAACACTGTTTTTTAATCCTTCTAAGAAAAGATTGTAATTTAAGTTGGTTAGTCCATTAGACTTCAAATTATATCCCATGTTTTGACCAATTACATAACTAACCGAGTCGATAGAAGATAATTTTGTAGTAGCCACAGCGGCTACAGGTTTTGTAGTAGCCACTTTTCCTTTTTGAGCAAATGAAATAGAAGCTAAGCCTATTAAACAAATACTAAGTCCAATTTTTTTCATGTTTATTTTGAGTTTAAAATGTGTTAGAAACGTTCTGCTGCGGTGAAAAAGAAATTGCCTTCAATTTCTGCGTTTTCGTTTGAATCTGAACCATGCATTGCATTGGCATCGATAGAAACTGCATATTTTTTACGAATGGTTCCTTCTGCTGCTTCAGCAGGATTGGTAGCACCAATTAATTTTCTGAAATCTTCAATTGCATTTTCTTTTTCTAAAATAGCGGCAACGATAGGTCCTGAAGACATAAAGCCAACCAAGTCGTTGAAAAATGGACGTTCTTTATGAATAGCATAAAATTCGCCAGCACTTTCTTTGCTTAATTGCGTGTATTTTAAAGCAATAATTTTAAATCCCGCAGTGGTGATGTCGTTAATAATTGCGCCAATGTGACCATTTGCAACCGCATCTGGTTTAATCATGGTAAATGTTCTGTTCGTAGTCATATTTTTTATGTTTTTTTCAATGAGCTGCAAAAATACAATTATTCATTTAATATAATAACATACTTGTTTTTATTTGCTTTAATAATTATTAGCTTTGCGATTGATTATGTTAGATATACAGCAACTTAAAACACTATTAAATACACCGCAAAATATTGTAATAACCACACATCATAAGCCAGATGGCGATGCAATGGGTTCTTCTTTAGGTTTGTATGCATATTTAATTCAAAAAGGACATCACGTAAAAGTGATTACCCCAACCGATTATCCTGACTTTTTGCATTGGATGCCTTATCACAACGAGGTGATTATTTATACCGAAGCAAAGGAAAAAGCAGATGATTTGGTGCAAAAAGCCGATTTAATATTTTGTTTAGATTTTAACGCACTTTCTCGCATCAACGAGTTGGGCGAGGTGATAAAAACAACTTCGGCATACAAAATTATGATAGACCATCATTTAGAGCCAGAAGATTTTGATGATTATCGCCATTGGAACATTCATGCTTGTGCAGCAGCGCAATTGGTTTATGATTTTATCGTCAACGAATTGGAAGACCCAAAGGGAATTGACAAGGATGTAGCAACTTGTTTATATACAGGGATTATGACCGATTCGGGTTCTTTCCGTTTCCCTACAGCAACTGCTGAAGTGTACAGAATTGCTGCCAATTTAATAGATAGTGGAGCAGAGCATTGGCGCATTCATCAATTGGTTTATGATAATACAACCGAAGATAGATTGAAATTTTTAGGACATTGTTTGACCAATAACTTGGAAGTTTTAAAAGATTTTAATACCGCTATTATCTCTGTAACGGCAGAGGATTTGAAAAAGTACAACGTAATGACGGGCGATACGGAAGGAATTGTAAACTATGCACTTTCGATTGGCGGTGTAAAATTAGCCGCTTTTGTAGTTGAAAGAAGTGATAAAGTTAAACTATCTTTGCGCTCAACAGGTGATTTTCCTGCAAACGAAATTTGTAAGCTTTATTTTAACGGAGGAGGGCATAAAAATGCCGCCGGTGGCTTTTCGGATTTGAATTTGCAAGATACCGTAACATATTTAAAAACAATATTAGACAAGTATAAAACTCAATTATTAACATAAAAAAATCTTAACAGAAGTATAAACAAAAAACAAAAAACAAAATGAAAAAAAGTTTAGCAATTATTTTCGCAGCATCACTAGGATTGACCTCTTGTAACAACTATAAAGAAGTAGAAGGTGGTACCATGTTAAAAGTTATTACCGACGCTGGAAAAGAAAAAATTAAAGAAGGTGATATCGTAAAACTTAATTTTATTCAAACAAATGAAAAAGATTCAGTAATGTTCAGCACTTACGATTCAGAACAAGCGCAGATTTTTCCTGTATCTAAAAAAATGTATGCAGGTGATATGAACGATATCTTGACAAAATTTGGAGAAGGTGATAGTGCATCATTTAAAATAAATTTAGATACGATAGCCAAATATTCTCAACAGCCTAAACAATCAAAAGATAAATACTTGGTATTTACGGTTAAAGTTGAAAAAGTAATGAAAAAAGTAGCTGGAGAGGCTGATTCAGTTTTTAATGCAAAAGCAAAAGATTTTTTCATGAAAGATCATAAAGCAACTACAGATAAAATGAAAGCGGCTGAGCCTAAAAAAGTAGCAACTTATATCGAAGAAACAAAATCGAAATTTTCTACAACAGCTTCAGGATTAAAATACCTTATCATCAATCAAGGAAGTACACAAAGACCAGTATTGGGAGATACTTTGATGGTAAACTACACTGGTAAATTGACTAAAAAAGACGCAAAAGGAAATTATAAAGTATTTGATACCAGTGTAGAAAAAATTGCTAAAGAAGCAAACGTGTTTCAAGTAGGAAGACCTTATGGGGCTCAGAAAATGGTTTTTGGAGGTACAATTCCAGGTTTTACGGAAGGTTTGCAACTATTAGGAAAAGGTGGTAAAGCAACTTTATTAATTCCATCTAATTTAGGATATGGAGAAAATGGAGCACCTCAAGCGGGTATTACTCCTTTTTGCCCAATTGTATTTGATGTAGAAATTATAAACATTATTAAACCAAAACAAGCGGCTTCTCCAATAGCTAAAAAATAATTTAATAAAAAGTATTTTAAAAGCGCAAATTGGTGATTACCTTTTTGCGCTTTTTTATTTTAAATAATATGCAATTAACCGATACCCATACCCATCTTTATTACGAACTGGAAGCAGACAAACAAGCAGTTTTGATGGAAAATTGTTTTGAAAACAATGTAAATCGCTTGTTTTTGCCAAACGTGAATGTAGAAACCATTGCCTTGATTGATGGGATGGTAGCTAAATATCCTCAAAATTGCTTTGCCATGCTAGGTTTACATCCTTGTGAGGTAAAAGAGGATTATGAAAAACAATTAAATCAAATTTATAAGGCAATTTCGAATCGGAAAATATATGCCGTAGGCGAAATTGGGATTGATTTGTATTGGGATAAGAGTACTTTGGAAAATCAAATTAAGGCTTTTAAAACGCAAATTAATTGGGCAAAAGAACTTGATTTACCGATTGTAATTCATTGTAGAGAAGCCTTTGATGAGATTTTTTCAGTCTTAGAAGAAGTAAAACATGAAAAATTAAGAGGGATTTTGCATTGTTTTTCAGGTAATTTGCAACAAGCTAAAAAAGCTGTTGATTTTGGTTTACATTTGGGTATTGGAGGTGTTGTTACCTACAAAAAAGTAGAATTAGCGAATTTTTTAGCGCAAATTCCTATCGAAAATATTGTTTTAGAAACCGATTCGCCTTATTTAGCACCTATGCCTTTTAGAGGGAAACCCAACCAAAGTAGTTATTTGATTTATATAGCCGAAAAATTAGCAGATATTTATCAAATTAGCGTTGAGCAAGTAGCAGAAATAACTACCCATAATTCAAAAATAATTTTCCAGATTTAACAGCAATGGTCAAGATTTTAATAATATATACAGGCGGAACAATTGGAATGATAAATGACACCAAAACAGGTGCGTTAATTCCCTTTGACTTTGAACAAATTGAGCAAAATGTACCAGAATTAAGTCGTTTAAATTATCAATTGTCGGTGCATTCATTTTCGCCTATTTTGGATTCTTCAAATATGAATCCTGAAATTTGGGCTGAACTAGCTTTGCTAATTACCGATAAATATGATTCGTTTGATGGTTTTGTGGTTTTACATGGTTCAGATACGATGGCATTTACCGCCTCAGCATTAAGTTTTATGTTGCAAAATTTAGCAAAACCTATTATTCTAACGGGTTCGCAACTGCCTATTGGCGAAATTAGAACAGATGCTAAAGAAAACTTAATCACCGCTTTAGAAATTGCGGCTACCAAAATTAATGGCAAAGCACAAGTGCCTGAGGTTTGCATTTATTTTGATTATCAGTTGTTTAGAGGAAACAGAGCGATTAAATATAATTCTGAGAAGTTTGAAGCTTTTCAATCCCCAAATTACCCAATTTTAGCGGAAGCGGGTGTTCATCTTAATTTTTTTAGTAATTATATTTTACCATCGTCAATTGAAAGCTTAAAAACCCATATCAATTTTAATTCCAATATCGGTGTTTTGAAAATGTATCCAGGTATTAGTAAGCAAGCGGTGCAAGCGGTAATGAAATCTGAAGTTGACGCTATTATTTTAGAAACTTTTGGTGCGGGCAACACAAGTACAACAGCTTGGTTTTTACAAGAATTGAAAGATGCTGCTCAGCACAAAATTATCGTCAACATTTCACAATGTAAAGCAGGTTCAGTACAATTAGGTTTGTATGAAACGAGTAAAGAATTACAACGTATGGGTGTGATAAGTGGTTACGATATGACATTTGAAGCCGCTGTAACCAAATTGATGTATTTGATGGGGCTCGGTATTTCGGTCAATGAGATTAAAAAGCTGATGGAAATCTCTATTTGTGGCGAACTTACTTCGTTTTAATTGGGGTTTGTTTTAGGGGAGTAATTGCATTAAAAAATAAATAATTTTTGACAAAAAAGTGATGTATAAGATTGTACATTTGCAACTTAAATTTTAGCATAAAAATGGAAATTAAATTAAATACAATAGAAGAGGCAATTGCTGATATACAAGCTGGAAAGGTCATCATTGTGGTGGATGATGAAGATAGAGAAAATGAAGGGGACTTTGTTACGGCAGCAAGAAACGTAACGCCAGAGGTAATTAATTTTATGTCAAAGTACGGTAGGGGATTAATTTGTGCTCCTTTGGCAGAAGAAATTTGCGATGCTTTGAAATTAGATTTAATGGTACAAGACAATACTGTTTTACATCAAACACCATTTACAGTTTCGGTAGATTTGATAGGTAATGGATGCACTACAGGTATTTCAACGCATGACAGAGCCAAAACAGTACAAGCTTTAATTGATCCAAAAACTAAACCAGAGGATTTAGGAAGACCAGGTCATATTTTTCCATTAAGAGCAAAAAAAGAAGGCGTTTTGCGCAGAACGGGGCATACAGAAGCAACGATTGACATTGCTCGTTTGGCAGGTTTTGAACCAGCTGGCGTGTTGGTCGAGATTTTAAATGAAGACGGAACAATGGCTCGATTGCCTGATTTGATGGAAATTGCAGATTTATATCAACTTAAAATTATTTCTATTAAAGATTTAATTGCATATAGATTAAGTAAAGAAACATTGATTAAAGAAGAAGTTGTAATTAATTTACCTACACAATGGGGTGATTTTAAAATGACTGCTTATACTCAAATAGACAATCAAGCTACGCATTTAGCAATTAGCAAGGGAGAATGGAAGGAAGATGAACCTGTTTTAGTTAGGGTGCACAGTTCGTGTGTAACGGGTGATATATTTGGTTCTTGTCGTTGCGACTGTGGCGCTCAATTACATAAAGCGTTTGAAATTATTGAAAAAGAAGGCAAAGGAATCATTGTTTATATGAACCAAGAGGGAAGGGGTATAGGTTTGATAAATAAACTACATGCTTATAATTTACAGGATAAAGGTTTGGATACTGTAGAAGCAAATATTGAATTAGGTTTCAAAGGCGACGAAAGAGATTATGGTGTTGGCGCCCAGATTTTAAGAGCGCAATCAGTTTCTAAAATTAAGTTATTATCTAACAACCCAACCAAAAGAGCAGGTTTAATTGGTTATGGATTAGAGGTAGTAGAAAATGTAGCTATTGAAATACAAAGTAATAAACATAATGAAAACTATTTGCTCGCAAAAAGAGATAAAATGGGACATCAAATTTTAAAGAAGCTGTAATTTTCACTTAAAACAAAAAAGCTCTGATTTTTAAAATCAGAGCTTTTTTGTAGCACTCTATTTGCAGTAGGTTTGCAATAAAACATCGGCACCGGGATATTTTTTGTTATTTGCTAAGATTAAAAACTTACAACCATTTGCCTTATCCTTTAAATTGAGATAACTCATTCCTAAGTGATATTCAACCAATCCCGTATCCATCCCTCCATTTTTCAAACTGCTATTGAAATTTGATATAGCTTCACGATAATTTTTGAGTTGAAAGTAGCAGATACCAATATTTACATACACACTTTTATCTGTGTTATTTTCTTTTAAGGCTTTTTTGAAATATATTAAAGCCTTGTCAAATTGTAAATTTGCAGTGAAATTATTTGCAGTTGTTAGATATGAATTGTATTTGTAGTTTTCTAATTGATTTTTTAAATCAATTAATGACGCATCGTTAGGATATTTTTTCAACCCATTATTAATAAAAGCGATTGTTTTTTTAGGACTGTAATTGGCGCCAATTAGTGCTTTTGTGGTATGCACCCAACATTCAACCCCTCTAAATTTAGAGTATTCTGCGTGTATTTTTAGAATTTCGGTGGTATCTCTTTTCTGAGATGCTAAGTAATTAGCGTCGTAATAAAAATAGTTAGTTCTAGGGCGAGCATAAAAACAATTTTTTATTATTGTATAAGCCGAATCTATCTCTCCTTTTTGTAATAAAATTTTATGCAAATACCAATCTTCTACCCCAGTATAAGGGTTGATTTTTTTAGCGATATTGAAATATTTTTTAGCTTCTTCGTTCTTTTTTTCTATGTAAAAATACATACCTAAATGACGGGTAAAAGCTTCCCCTGAAATACACACATTAGGATACTTTGGCAACCTTCCTAAGATATATCTTGAACCTAACGTATGATTTGAATCTAATTCAATTTCACTTTCTAATTGATAAGCTCTAAACGTATGGTAGCTGATGTAGGTGGTAATTCCTGATATAACCAGAAGAACCAAAACAATAATATCTTTAAATTTGTATGGACTAATTGAATCTGTGTTGGAAGTATTTATAATGCTTAATGCTACTAAAAAACAGAAATAAACTTGTTGCATTGGTCTATACATTGGGAAGTTTAAGGCCGCATCTAGAAAGTAATTGATTAAAAGCATTAATGTTAGTAATGCAATTAGTCTGATGCCTTCCTGTTTTTCGAAAATTAATTTCCTAATATTTATAAAAAATATAAGCACGAAAATAGACAGATAAATAAGTCCATTTAAAATACCAGTCTCTGCTGCAATCTCTAAAAAATCATTGTGGTTGTGAACCGATAAATTTAAGTCATCTATTAGATATTTCTCGTAAGGAATGGACTCAACTAAGTAATTCCCAACCCCAACACCTACAAATGGATTTTTTTGAATCATTTGCAAAGCATTTTCCCAAAGATCAATCCTTCCACCTCCAGTTTTATCGGTTACTATCGCGGCTGCTCTTGTAGCTACTGGAGCGTAATGCGCATCACCAGGACCTGTCTTTGTGATAATTTTATTGGCCGTAAAAAAACCAATGGCGATAGGAATTAAAACTAAAAAAGCGGTTATTATTTTTTTATTTCGACTTTCTTTGTACACAAAACAAAAAATACCGAAAACGATTAATGCTAGAAATAAAGCTAAAATAACTGTTCTTGAACCAGACATTAACATACAAGTAGTGGTTACACTTAGTGAAATCACAAGAAGTATTCTCTTCCATCTTGAAAAGTGAATAATACCAAGAATTATAAACGGTATTTTAACACTTAAAGAAGCAGAAAACATATTAATGCTATTGGTATTACCTAAAAGACGTATTAACCCGTTATAAATTGAAGTTGCTTCAAAAACGCCTTTTATCCCTTGGTAAGATTGCCATAAAGCACTTAAACCTATTAATAAACATATTTTATAAATCAAGTCTAATCTATTATACAATAGTAAAGTTAAACTTACAAAGCTCGTGAATGTTATAATTAATTGTGTGAAAAATGTAATTCCTAACGAAGTGTTTCTTGCAAATAGGATAGATATTGCACAAAGAGTAAGGAAAGTTAAATATAATTTTAGCAGACTACTTTTTTTAAAGGTAGAAAGTAAGCTGTTTGAAATTGCGTTCGTATTTATTAAAAAATATATACCTATTACGATATTTAAAATAGCTAATTCTAAAAATTGAGCTGAAATTACATCAGTAGTATTAAAAATTGGAGAATAATCAATAGCTAAGAAACAAGCTACGAAAAACAAAGTGATTATACTTGGATAATCATATTTGCTTGATTTTTGTTCTTCCGCAACAGTTATGGTCGGGTTTCTTTTTTTGTTTTTTTTCATTTTATTTACAATATTGTTGTAACAATGCATCAATACCTGGGTAGTTTTTTGCCTTTGCTAAGTTTAAATAATTACATCCATTTGCTTTGTCTTTTAAATTCAAATAGCTGATTCCTAAGTAATATTCAGTTAAACCCGATGTGATTTCTGGCGAATTTAAAGTTTTCATAAAATAGTTGATTGCTTTAGGAAATTGTTGGAGTTTGAAATAACATATCCCTATATTCATCAACATGGTTTTATCATTTGGAGAGTTAATGATTAATTTTTTATATATAGCAAGAGCCTTGTCAAATTTTAATTGAGAAGTATAACTCTCCGCTAGTCCAATAAGATTAGCACTGCCGCTGTTTTCAAAAAAACGTTTTCTTTCCAACAAAGTGACGTCAGAAGGGAATGCTTTTAACCCATTATTTATAAATAAGATTAAATTCCCAGCGCTATATCCAGCGTTAAATAAACTGTTAGAAGTGTTTATCCAATTGCTTGGCAATGGTTTAACCGAGTTTAAGGTGTTGTGTATTTTTAGCATCTCTAAAGTGTCTTTTTTTAGTGTTGCCATGTTTAGTGCGTCAAGATAAAAAGCATTATTTCTTGGACGTTTATAGAAAGATGCTTTAACTAATCTGTATGCAGTATCAATTTGTCCTTTTTCCTTAGCTATTAGGTGCATAAACCAGTTATCTACCTGCATATGAGGGTTAATTTTTTGAGATTCTAGAAAACATTTTTCAGCCATAGCGAAGTCTTTCTTTTTGTAAAAAAGAATTCCTGCATATCGAGCATAAGGCTCAGCAGACATCATTACAGAATTAGGAAATTTTGGTGCATTTTTTAAAATATCATTTCCAGTCATTCTTTGTTCGTGTTCTGGTTTGAAAAAATCCTCTTTCATTTCCTTTTCAAATTGATATGCTTTTAAATTACTATGTGCAAAATAAATTGTCGTTAATGAAATAATCAAAACAATTATTGTGAAATCTTTAGTGTTTATAAAGCTAGAAGGAACGTAAGTTTTATTTGTATTGATGATTGTAAATGCAAGCATTAAGCTTATACAAATTACCATAGGAGGTCTATAAAGCGGAAAACTAAACATTACATCGGCGCCATATGGCATTAACAACATTAGACAAAGTAAAGCGATGAATGTAGTTTGCTGATCATGCGAAGAAGAAACCCTTTTAAAGTTTATAATTAATAAGCTAAACAAAATAACAGCAAATACAATCCCGTTAAGAATACCAGATTCTGTAGCAATTTCTAAAAGATCATTGTGAGCATGTCCTGAAAACTCAACATTATTCATTAATTTCCCTTCGTATGCCATAGATTCCATAGGCCAATTACCTACACCTACACCAACTATTGGGCTTTTAGAAATCATTATTAGCGCATTTTTCCAATATGCTAAACGACCCTGTTGCTCTGTTATAGGTACAGAACCATCTTGATTTATTTGCGCTAATCTATCTGTTACAGATGCGTACCTACTATCACCAGCACTTAAACTTGCTTTTGAAGCGTTGAAAATACTATTACTAGTATAAAATGAAAGCGCCAAAGGAATAATTAAGTATGATAAATTTAGTAAGCTCGATTTTGAAAATGAATTTACTTTTAAATAATAAATTAAAAATATAAGTAATTGAAAAATTAAACCTAAGTATGCTCCCCTTGAGGCTGATAAAAATATACAAGTAGCGCCTATAAAAAGCACTAAAGACAAAAACCATTTTTTAAACCCATTAAAATAAAGCAAACCAATTAATATAAAGGGAATTTTGACATTGAAACTTGCCGCTAAAAAATTCACATTCCCTGTGTTTCCTTTAAATTGATATAAGCCACTCAAAATACTAGATGCCGTAAATAAATCTTTTATTTGCATTAAACCTAAAAAAAGCACGTTTAAAGCAAACAAAATAGATATTTTAAAAACTAAGTGTAATCTTCCGTAAAAAAGTATAGCTAAATTAATAGTTGTTATTAAACCTACTAATAATTGCATAAAGCTAATTACACTTACAGAGAAATTAACAGCAAAAACTACAGATATACCGCAAATTAGTATGAAAATCAAGTATAATTTGAGTACGGTACTTTTTCTAAAAATAGAGATTAAATTGTCAGGAATTAAATCTCTATTATTATATATATATATACCAATTAAAAAATTCAATACAGATAGATATACAAATTGCGGCGCAATAACATCAAGACAACCGAAATAAGGCAAAAAATCTATAACTAAAAACGCTGCTGCGAAAATTAAAATAGGTATTTCATGGCTTTTTTTTGTGCTTTCTTTTAAAGTAGGACTCTTTTTTTCTTTGGTAATTGTTTTACTCATGGTTCTTTTTATTTAAAATATCGTTGTTATCTGCTATAAAATCAAGTAACGAAATTAAAAATAATACTTTAAATAGCACAGATTAATTATTTTTAATTTTTAAAACAAACACAATACCAATTCGTTTTAATTTTAAAACGCTAGTAAATAGCAGTCTGTATGTTTTTTACTTTTTCTTTTTGTGTAGTTGAATAATATTGCTACCTTTGCAATCCGATCGGGATAGAGAGGTATTGTACGGAGATAAGATTAACTTAATATTATTTTAAAATAAATTTTGTGTAATCAAATAAATTTTCTACCTTTGCAACCCGCTCAGGATTGAGACAGTTAATAAAAAGTAAGTGTAAAAGGGAGTTTTGTTTTGAGGGTGTTGAAAGGGAGATAGGGTAAAAAAAGAAAACAAATTATTTTCAAATAAAATTTGCAATTACGAAATTAATTTCTACCTTTGCAGTCCCAACTAAAACGAAGGGAAAACGAGTTAAACGGATGTGAGACTTGAATAAAAAAAAGAAATATTAAGTTAAACGATTTACGGATTGTTTAATCCTAAGAAATAGAAAGACCAGCCGAGAGGTTAAGAAAAAGAAGGTCGATAAGTTCATTAAAAAGATGTCATTATTAACAACGTAGCGAGGTAATGCAGTACGTATCAAAGTACATGATTACAAGCTAAATTTTCGAGTCAAAATCTAACAGACAATATAACAATTAGAATAAAGACTATTATTAAAAAGATAGTCAGTGTTCAAACAAAACATTTTACAATGGAGAGTTTGATCCTGGCTCAGGATGAACGCTAGCGGCAGGCCTAATACATGCAAGTCGAGGGGTAGAGTTAGCTTGCTAACTTGAGACCGGCGCACGGGTGCGTAACGCGTATGCAACCTACCTTTATCTGGGGGATAGCCCGAAGAAATTCGGATTAACACCGCATAAA
>JAIEMU010000155.1 GCA_019751895.1 Sphingobacteriaceae bacterium
TAGAAGATAAAAAGGAGATTCAAACGGTGAACATTAACAGAGCAAAGAAAGATGTTTATAATCAAAATATGGTCGTAAAAGATAATCTCATTAATAACCAATATTTAAGTCCATTTACAGCCTTAAACTTTTCTTTTCAAACACCTATTAAAAGCATCAATTTGTCTAAAATTAAGCTTTTTGAGGATTCTATACCGCTTGTAAAGTTTAAACTTTCTAAAGATTCTGTTGATTTTCTAAGGTATAAATTCGATTTTCCTTGGGAAGAAGATAAACGGTATAATTTAAGGTTTGAAACTGGTGCATTTGTGGGTTTTTTGGGTTTAGAAAGCAAACCTTTCGATCGAAAAATTATGTTGGCTAAAAAAGATAATTACGGTTCTTTAGAGGTAAAAATTACCACGGAAGAACCAGCAAACTATGTTTTGGATTTGTTAAATGCTCAAAAATTAGTTATAAGAAGTTTTTATTTTTCTAAAGACACGACCATAACTGTCGCCAATTTTGAGGAGGGAAAATATTTTATTCGTGTTGTTTACGATAAAAATAAAAATGGAATTTGGGACTCTGGAAACCTAAAAAGGGGAATTCAGGCAGAACACATCTGGTACAATCCAAAAGAAAGTTCAATTCGAGGTAATTGGGAACGTAAAGAGGCAATTATAATTCCTAAGGAAGAAAGGGATTGATTTTTTAGAAAATAGGTTTTAAATTTTGTAATTGTTTATAAACCAATTACATCCTTTTTTTTACGACTTCTCATTGTTTTAGGAATTACCACTAGTATCTCTTCTTTCAACGCGTTTAGCATTCTTTTTTTTATGAAGTTTTTGTGCGTCACAAGACTTACCTCTCTTACGGGTTCGGGTTCTTTAAAGTATTTTGTTTTATTAAGTTGTTTAGTGCTTAAATGACCAAGTGCTAATTCAGGAAGAAGCGTTGCTCCATTGTTAGCATCTACCATCCTAATTAAAGTCTCCACACTTCCTGTGTTGTAGGTTAAAGATTGTATTCTGTTGTTTTGTGTTGATCTGCAAATGTTTAAAACTTGTGTGCGCAAACAATGTCCTTCGTTTAACAGCCAAATGTTTTCATTCTCTAAATCGTTTACATCTATGGTTTTCTTTTTAAAGAGTTTACTGCTCTTACTTAGGTAGGCAATAAAATTTTCGTAATAAAGCGGTGTTTCTATAAGGTTATCATTCCTAAGTGGCGTGGCGAGTATTCCGCAATCTATTACACCAGTTTTTAAATTTTGAATGATGTCTTCGGTTGTATATTCCCAAATTAGCAATTGCATATTCGGATGT
The DNA here is from genome assembly GCA_019751895.1 of Sphingobacteriaceae bacterium. Lineage (GTDB taxonomy): Bacteria > Bacteroidota > Bacteroidia > Sphingobacteriales > Sphingobacteriaceae > Pedobacter. Next base: position 1,311 of record JAIEMU010000155.1, read on the forward strand.
TTCTCTAATAAATTTGAGATTACCTGAGGCAGCAGGTATGGCGCAATTGTAGGTATAATACCTATTTTAAGTTCGCCTATTACATCTTCTTGCTGGTTACTTATAATTTCTTTGATTTTTTTGTTTTCTTGCAACACAACCCTTGCTTGCTCAATGATTTGAGCTCCTATTTCGGTTGGCGTTATTGGCTGGGTTGCTCTATCAAATATCTTTACGCCCAGCAAACTTTCAAATTTTTGAACCTGCATAGATAGTGTTGGTTGGGTAACAAAACACTTATTCGCAGCCACAACGAAACTTCTGTAAGTATCTAAAGCTACAATATACTCTAATTGAACTAAACTCATCTTTGATTAATTTATTTACCTTTTTTAAAACGCTATAAAGATATTGAAAAGGATTGTTTAGTCAACTTTTCTTTCTGAAGTTAAATGTTTTAAGAAATCTAGTTGTAAATAGTTTTGAATTTAAAGAAAAGAAATAGCCTGAAATTAATGCTAATTTCAGGCTCAATTGATGATTAAAATTAATTTTAAACCGTCATTACATCTTTTTCTTTCAATTCGGCTAGTTTGTCAACCTTCTCAATGTATAAATTTGTTGTTTTTTGAATTTCTCCTTCAGCGGTTTTAATTTCGTCGTCAGAAATTCCTTCTCCTTTTAGTTTTTTAATTTTTTCATTGGCATCTTTACGAATGTTGCGAACCGTAATTCTTCCCCTTTCTGCCTCTTCTTTAACTTTTTTAACCAAATCTTTTCTTCTTTCTTCTGTTAAGGGCGGAACAACCAATCGAATTTGAATACCGTCATTTTGCGGATTTATACCAATGTTTGCCTCCATTATTGCTCTTTCGATTGGTATCAATAAGTTTTTTTCCCACGGAGTGATTAATAACGTACGTGCATCTGGCGTGTTTATACTTCCTACTTGACTGAGTGCGGTAGGGTTTCCATAGTAATCTACCATAATTCCGTCGAGCATTCCTGCACTTGCTTTACCCGCTCTGATTTTAGTTAATTCTGATTCACAATGGATAATCGCTTTATCCATTATCGACAGGGTATCGTTTAGCTGTTTTTTTATTAATTCATTCATGTTTTTGTGCTAATTAAAAGGTTTTTAACAACTTTTTAAGGATTTGCGAAATTCGACAAAAATGACCGAAATACCAAATTTTAGAGTTTTAAAAATGTTAGTTGTTTAATGTTTCAACTAAAAAGGAACGGATTTATAAAGACTAAAAATAACTTTTTTTGTTTTTTTTTTGTGTTTTTGTCTTTTTAATCCGCATATTTGATAGATTAAAATAAAAATGCATATTCTATAAATATGAAAAAAAGATATTTTTTTGCTTTATTGGCAGCAATTTTTTCTCTCTCGGCTTGCGAAAAGGGGATGCAAGGAGAGGTTGTAGGTGTTTACAATAAACAATTTAACAACAGAGCGATTCCATTAGGAATGGTTTTTATTCCCCCAGGCAAAGCCTTAATTGGCATGAGTGATGAAGACATTACGTTTTCCCAAAACCTTCCAAGCAAGATGGCTTCCTTCACTGCGTTTTATATGGATCAAACCGAAACTAGTAATGCTAAGTATCGTCAATTTGTTAATTGGGTAAGAGATTCTGTGGCTGTAAAGCAAGTTTTGGGAGAAAGTGGTGCGCCAACATTATTTGAAAAACCCTCTGATCCTAAAATTACGGGGCCTAAAAATATTAAGTGGAGTCTTTTAAGACAAAACGGAGCAATTTTATGGAGAAAAGGGAGCCCTTACAAAGAAAAATTAAAACAAATGTTTTATCAAGGTGAAGATGTTTTGTTTGGAAGAAATGAAATTGATGTTAGAAAATTAAAATATTCATATGGTTATTTAGACAACAATTTGGCTGCTAATAGCGCAAAAGACCCAACAAAATCAAGAAAAGATTTCATCATAAGCTTTACGGATTCTCCAAGTCCAAATAAAGCAAATCAATTTCCGTCTATTAATGTTTATCCGGATACTTTAATTTGGATTAAAGATTTTTCTTACACGCAAAACGACCCACAGGTATTAGCTTATTTTAATCACGCTGCTTATGATAACTATCCTGTTGTTGGTGTGAGTTGGGAACAAGCAAAAGCATATTGTAATTGGAGATCAAAAATTTTCAAACCAGTTGCTGTTGCTCGTAACGAAAGCGAATATGCTAGGTTGCCATATAATTTGCCTACCGAAATGGAATTTGAGTATGCCGCTAGAGGTGGTAAAAATGCTGCAAAATATCCATGGGGAGGCCCTTATATTCGCAATACAAAAGCTTGTTTGCTTGCAAATTTCAAAGTAGGTAGAGGTAATTATGGAGATGACGGTGGAACTTATACGGTGAGTGTAGATTCTTATTTTCCAAATGATTTTGGTTTGTACAATATGGCAGGAAACGTTGCGGAGTGGACGTCCACGGCTTATAATAAGTCGGCAACCCCTTTATTGTTAGATATTAACCCTAATTATACTTATCTAGCTCAAAAAGGAGATAGTAAATTTTTAAAACGCAAAGTAGTAAAAGGAGGAAGTTGGAAAGACATGAGTTTCTTTTTACAAAACTCAGTTTCAACGTATGAATACCAAGACCAACCAAGATCTTTTATTGGCTTTAGATGCGTAACTCCATTTCCAGGAAATAACTTAAATTAACAAATCATAGAAAACAATTTTTAAAAACAATTATGTCAGCAGAACAAACAAAAAAACACGAACAACCAGTATGGTTACACAAAGCAATATCTTGGGGAGCAAGTGTTGTTATTATGGGTGCATTATTTAAAATTCTTCACTTAGGTGGCGCTTGGGCAGATCTTATAATTGGTATTGGATTAACTGTAGAAGCATTATTGTTTTTTATGTCAGGATTTTTTCCTCCAGAACCAGAACCAGAATGGGAGCGTGTTTATCCTGAATTGAATAAAAATTTTAACGGCGAATTGCCAAAATCTTCTTCTAGATTATCGGGTAACGGAGGGGGCTCAAGCACAGCTGCTTTAGATAATATGTTGGCAGAAGCTAAAATTGGACCAGAGTTAATCGAAAGTTTAGGTGCAGGATTACGCAATTTCGGCGAAAAAGTTTCTGCAATATCAAATGTGGCGGATGCTTCTTTAGCAGCAGACGAATTTACAACTAAATTAAAATCAACAACAGCTAGTTTTGATGGTTTAAGTGCGGCGTTTGAAGGCGCAACAAAAAACTTGCAAGAAATGGGCGAAAGCAAGGGAGATTCTCATGCTTACCACGAGCAAGTAACCAATTTAGCGAAAAACCTTTCTGCATTGAACGCAGTTTATGAATTAGAATTACAAGAATCATCTTCGCATTTGAAATCAATGAACAAGTTTTATCAAAACTTAGCTTCTACGATGGACAACTTTAACGATTCTATGGAAGATTCTAAGGCCGTAAAAGAGCAAGTAGGTAAATTAGCGGATAACTTATCGGCATTGAATTCTGTTTATGGCAATATGCTTACAGCCATGAACCCAGCACGTGTTTAATTAATAACAGAAGACTAAATAACTAAATATGTCAGGAGGAAAAGAATCAACGAGGCAGAAGATGATCAATATCATGTATTTGATATTGTTAGCGATGCTTGCATTAAATGTGTCAGACATGGTTTTGAATGCATTTAAAAATATAAACGACAGTTTAGAAACTTCAACAACGAACGTAAATTCAAGTATAGAGCAATTATTTACATCGTTTGAAAACTCTAAATTAAAATCGGAGCCACTTAGAGCTAAACCAATTTGGGAAAAAGCTCAAAAAGCAAAATCTTTAGTAGATGAATTGAATGCGGAAATTACCAAAATTAAAGCTGAATTTACTAAAGAAGGAGATGGAATAGACGAAAAAACAGGCGATTTAAAAAAGCGCAGCAATATGGATATTGCCCCTAATATTATGATTAATAATAAAGCGGGTGTTAAACTTAAAAACAAGATTAACGAAACCAGACAGGCGTTGTTGGCTTTGTTAAATAAAGAGGATCAAGATAAAGTCTCTTTTTCTTTAGAGGCAAAGGATGGAAAAATTAGTTGGGAAAAACAAAACTTTGGTGAGGGAACCCCTTTAACTGCGGCAATGACAATTTTAACTAAAATTCAATCAGACTCGAAAAATGCTGAAGCAGATGTTGTGAAACGTTTATTTGGTAATATGGATAAAGCGGTAGTTAATATCGACAAGTTTTCGGCGGTAGCTGTAGCACCTAGTTCTTATGTTATTCAAGGACAGCCTTATACTGCAGAGGTTTTTTTAACAGCAAGTGATTCGAGATCTAAACCAAATATTACTGTAAACGGAAGTAGCTTAGCTACAAAAGACGGTAAAGGTACTTATGTTGGCGGCACGTCAAGTGTAGGGATTTTCAAATGGGTAGGTACCGTAAGGGTTACACAAACGGATGGACAAGTTAAAGAGTATAAAACTCAAGAGCAAACGTATCAAGTAGCCAAGCCTTCGTCAACGGTTTCACCAACAAAAATGAACGTTATCTATGCGGGTATTGCGAATCCGTTCGCTATTTCAGCGGCAGGTTTTCCTTTAGAAAGTGTTAAAGCTAGTGTTTCATCTGGCTCAATTTCGGGTGCAAATGGCAATTTTAACGTAACCGTTGGTGGCGATATGGTAGGTAAAGAAGTAACGGTAAATGTTTCGTCAAACACAGGTGGAAAAGTTTTGAATTTAGGTGCTCAAAAATTTAGAGTAAAAGGATTGCCAACACCTAGGGCATCAGTTTCTGGAAAATCGGGAGGGAAAATTCCTTCTGTTCAATTGAAAAGTGAAAACAATTTATCTACAGCTTTAGAGGATTTCCCTTTTGATATCACTTATAAAGTATTAAGATATAACGTTACATTAAGCAAACCTAAGCAAGATGCGGTAACTTTACAAAATCCAGGAAGTAATTTTTCGGGGGCTGTTAAAGCAGCAATTAACTCTGTTGTTCCGGGAAGTAATGTGATTTTTAACGATATTGTTGTGCAAGGACCAGATGGCCGTTCTAAAGTATTAGATGATATTATATTTAGAGTTAACTAAAAAAAGCAAATGAAAAAGGTATTAATTGTATTTGGTTTTCTTTTATTTTCAAGTCAAATTTTTGCTCAAATTGAAACCCCTTTAGCAAAAAAACCAAAAAAAACACCTGTAAATAAACAAAAGGAAACAGCGGTAAGTAAAACCGAAACTCCCTCCGTTACGAAGGAAAAAGAAGTTCCGAAGGTGGAGGAGGCTGAAGTGGCTGTTAAAAAACCAAAGAAGAAAAAATCGCCTAAAGACGGTTTTGCAGAACGCTTAGACGTAGATAGTTTATCTTTGGTTCCTTTTCCAGATGTAAGAGACGAAGATGTAATTTACAGAAAGAGGTTGTGGCGTGAAATTGATTTGAGAGATACAATTAATGCAACTTTTAGAGCGAATCAAAGTAATTTGATGGGTGTTTTTGTGGCTGCTATAAAATCTGAAGAATTAACAGCGTATTCACCTAAGGGTGTTGGTGAGAAGTCTTTGGATGATGATGATTCTTTTCAAACGCCACTAACTAGTTTAGAGGCAATTAAAGCAGTTGTTGGTAGTGTGCAAATAACAGATAATAATACGGGTTCCGTTAAAGACACGCTTAACGACTATAATGGAGATCTCTTTTTAAAATTTAGATTGAAAGAAGATTGGATTTTAGATCAAAAAAGATCAGTTTTTGAAGCTAGAATAGTCGGCATAGCCCCTTTAAAGTTGGATGAAAAAACAAATAATTGGCAGCCGATTTTTTGGATTAATTATAATGATGCTCGTGAATTATTAAGCAGAAAAAGAATTGTAAATTCAAGAAATGATGCCTCAATTTTAACTTTCGACGACGTTTTTCTTAGAAGGATTTTTGCAAGCAATATTATCAAAGAAACTAATCCTGGAGATAATAAAATCAGAGATTTAATATCTGATCCAAAGTTGCGACTGTATGAGTCGGAACGAATAAAATCGGGTCTTTTAAATTTTGAACAGAGTTTGTGGGAATATTAATTTTTAAAAAGCGTTTAATGAAAGTTAAACGCTTTTTTTATGAAAGTAATTTTGCAAGCTAAGCAATTGTTTTTTGTTTAAATACTTTGCCAAATCGCTTTCAGGTGCGTCTTTTATTTTTTTCACAGACTTAAAAGCTGTGAGTAATTTTTCGGCTGTCGTTTTACCAATTCCTGTGATTTCTTCTAATTCTGTTTTTAAAGTCCCTTGGTCTCTTTTTTTACGATGAAAGGTGATGCCAAAACGATGTGCTTCGTCTCGGAGTTGCTGTATTATTTTTAAAGTTTCAGACTTTTTATCCAAATACAATGGAAAACTATCCCCTGGGTAAAAAATTTCCTCTAATCGTTTAGCGATACCAATAATGGTTACTTTCTTTTCAATGTTTAATTTTTTTAAACTACTTATTGCTGAGGAAAGCTGCCCTTTTCCGCCATCAATAACAATAAGTTGAGGCAACGGTTGTTTTTCTTCTAAGAGGCGGCTATATCGCCTAAAAACAGCCTCCTGCATGGTCGCGAAGTCGTTAGGACCTTCCACTGTTTTAACATTAAAATGTCGATAGTCTTTTTTGCTTGGTTTAGCATCTTTAAAAACAACAATTGAGGAAACAGGATAAGCACCTTGAAAATTTGAATTGTCAAAACATTCAATGTGTTTGGGAAGTTGAGTGAGTCTCAAATCCTTTTGCATTTGTGTTAAAATTCTATCTGTTTTTAAGTCTGGGTTTAGCTTTTCGTATTGATTTAACTTTTCTCGTTTGAAAAAGAGAACATTTTTTTGAGATAATTCGAGTAATTTTTTCTTTTCTCCTAATTGTGGAACCGTAAATTTAAGTTCTGAATCAAGAAAGGGTATTTCGAAAGGAAGAATAATTTCTTTTGAGGTGCTATTAAATCGCGATCTGAAATCGGTAAGTGCTAAAGCCAACAATTCTTCATCTGTTTCATCTAGTTTTTTCCTAATTTCTAGCGTTTGCGTTTGAATAATGCTACCATTCATCACCTTTAGGTAATTTACAAAAGCGAATTTTTCGTCACTCGAAATACTTACAACATCAACATTGCTTATCGTGTTGCTTACAACGGTAGATTTGCTTTGATATTTTTCAAGTATTTCAAGTTTTTTTTGATATTGATGTGCGATTTCAAATTTTAGCTCTGCAACCGCTTCGGCTATGGTTTGCTTAACATTTTTAATTACAGCACTTATTTTTCCATTTAAAATATCTTTGATTTCACTAATACTTTGCTCATAGTCGGCTAAAGATTGGTAGTTTTGACAAGGCCCTTTGCAATTTCCGATTTGGTATTCGAGACAAACTTTAAATTTTTGAGCAAGGATGTTTTCTGGCGTTAAAAGTAAATTACAATTTCGCAAGGGATAAGTTTCCTTGATAAGTGTTAAAATGGTGTGCATCATCGCCAATGAGGCATAGGGTCCAAAATAGGAAGAGCCATCTTTTATAACCTTTCGCGTCCAATATATCCTTGAAAAGGGCTCTTTTTTAATGATAATCCAAGGAAAGGTTTTATCATCTTTGAGCAAAATGTTGTATCGTGGTTGGTGCTTTTTGATAAGGCTGTTTTCCAAAAGCCAAGCATCTATTTCGGTATCTACAATTGTAAACTGGATGGACCTTATTTTACTAATTAACACCCTTGTTTTTCCATTGTGTTGAGCCTTATCTTGATTAAAATAAGATCCCACACGATTGCGCAAATCTTTTGCTTTTCCGATGTAAATGAGCACACCTTCGGCATCGTAGTATTGGTATATTCCAGGTTTGTGAGGAATGGAAGCTAATGCTTTTTTATAATCGAAAACGCTCATTGCAAAATGGTTTTGACAATCATTCTAAAGAAATTGAACTAAATTTTCTAATTTCATTCCTCTACTTCCTTTTAGCAAAACAAGACTATTTTCTATTTTGTGCTTTGTTAAATATTCCCTTGCTTGTTCGGGTGTTTCAAAAAACAAAGCCTCAAAGTCGTCTTTTAGTGTATAAAAATGAGCCCCAATTAAAATAATAACATCAAATTGGCTTTCTTGCGCTTGCTTTGCAATTAATTGATGTTGCGTTTTCGATTCGCTACCCAATTCAAACATATCGCCCAAAATGGCAACTTTGTGACTTGACTTTAAATTTTTAAGATTGTTGATTGCCGCCGTCATGCTGCTTGGATTGGCATTGTAAAAATCGCAAATTAGGGTATTTGTTTCTGTTTTTTCTATTTGCGAGCGATTGTTGGTCGGACTATAATTTGCTAAGCCTTTGTTTATGTTTTCTGGTTTTACCTCAAAAAATTGGGCAATACAGATTGCAGCCAACGTATTTTCAAAGTTATATGCACCTGTAATTTGTAAGTTTAATGAATATTGACCTATATTATTTTGCCAAGTTAGGTGCATGAAAGGGTCTGAATGCAACAATTCGCCTTTAATTAAACACGTATTGTCGTCGCCATAATAAATTGCGTTTTTGATGTGGTGTGTTTTTGCCATTTCAAGCAATATCGGGTTGCTTTTGTTTATAAACGTTGTTCCTTGGCTGTTTGTTAACCAAGCATACAATTCTCCTTTTCCTTTTTTAACACCCTCAAAGCCACCAAAACCATCCAAATGTGCAAGACCCACATTGCTAATCAAGCCATGCGTAGGTTGCGCCAAAGTGCATAAAAATTCGATTTCTTTCTGATGATTGGCACCCATTTCGATGATGGCTATTTCTACCTCATTGCCAATTGCCAAAAGCGAAAGCGGAACACCAATGTGATTGTTGAGGTTTCCTGCTGTTGCAAACACATGATATTGACTGCCTAAAGCAGCTTTTATAAGTTCTTTGGTGGTTGTTTTGCCATTGCTTCCCGTTAGTCCAATAATGGGAATATTTAGTTGTTCTCGGTGATGTTTTGCTAATTCTTGTAAAGTAATTAATACATCCTTAACCAAAATGCAGTTTTTGTGACTGTTGTATTTTTCATTGTCAATAATGCAGTAAGCTGCTCCATCATTTAAGGCTTGCAGCGCAAAAGTATTGGCGTCAAAATTTTCGCCCTTTAAGGCAAAAAACAAACAACCTGATTTAATTTGTCGTGTGTCGGTGCAGATTGTGGGGTTTTGTAAATAAAGTTGGTAGAGAGATTGAATATCCATTTGTACAGAATTATTTTCGTGAGCTTTCGTTTTTTTAACAAAGCCTAGCAAAACTAATAATTAACCGACAATAATTAGTCAAATAAATAACAAAGTCGGTTTTTATGGGCACAAAAAAGCCCTGTAATTTTTCAACTACAGGGCTTAATAAACAAATGAAAACAAAGATTTAAGGCAATTTTACGCCTCTATATTTTGAAACGTTAATTTTTGATATTTTTGAACCATATTTTTGATTAATTGCATCGATAAAATAATTAGCCACAATTGCATTTCCTCTTGGCGTTAAGTGTACTCCGTCTAACGAAAACACACCACCAGAGATAAATCTACCATTCACATCTACGCCGTTTACCTTCAATCCTGTTGTAGAAACCGTAACCATTGAAGCGTTTGCATCCCAAAGCGCTACATTGTAAGTAGCAGCAGCGGCTTTAATGGCTGTGTTGTAGCTATCTACAGCAGTTTTCACTTCCAATTGTTCCTCCTCTGTTAAAACATATTTATCTTCGATTGGATTGTTTGGGTGAAGACCGTAAGGATATGGGTTTGTGGTTGAGGTCATACCAATTGTTTTTGTAGGAAAAGTAAGCAAGATTAAATCTTTTTCTGAAAGAGGAGTAGTCTTGTCAGCGGTAAATACACCTTTGAAACTAGCACCAGCAGCTTTTGTTGCTCCATCAATAATGGCTTTAGCCGTAACGGTGGTAAAATAAGGAACAGAAGTTACATAAGGAATAGTTGCCACCACACCACGTATTTTTCCTTCTTTGCTTAGTCTTTTAAGACTTTCGGTGTACATTGTACCAAAATCAGTTGCCAGCGTAAGTTGGTCAATAGCAGCATCAGCTCCGTTTGATGCATAACCCAATACGTCGTTGTTGCCCAACCAGCTACTAAAAAAAGTATAAGGTTCTGCTTCTCCTTTTTTGTTTTTATTTCCTTTGTCTAATACAAAATCTAAGTATGGGGTTGTTCCTTTTGCACCCAACAAACGTAAATAATAGCCGTTTAATTGACTGTAATTGTTTGCTCCCACCGTTTGAGCTCCTGCTGCGAAAGGGAAAGCATGCGCAAGCTTAATGCCTGGCACACCAAAGTTGTTTAAACCGTTGGCACTGATATCGAAATTGGTGTATTCGGTAAGTATAACGGCAGGATTAATTGTTGAAGAAGCCATTGCGGTAATAGCCAAACCAGTTGTAACCTTTGAAGTTACAGGGCCACTTGCGGTAATAGCATCTAATTTTAAATAACCAGAACCATTTGATTGGGCAGTACCAAAATAAGGTGTTACAAATTCTCCACCGCCTACTTCTTTCATTTGCTCAGCGATTAACACAGGATAAGCATTTTGCATGCCTTCGTTGTATAAACCACCATCCGCATAACCTGCAGTAAGCGAATTTCCTACTGAGATGTATTTTTTAAAATCATTGCCTTCGCCAACCGTTGGTTTAAATTCTTCAAGACTTGGTTTGCAGGCTACCATCAGCACACTTGCGCCAATGGTTATATAGGTTAGTATGTTATTTTTTTTCATTTTCGTAAGCATTAATTAAAATTTATAAGCTAAGCTAAAACCTGGCACAAAAATATTGGTAGCAAAGGTTCCTGATAGTTGCGTTTCAAGATTAGTTTGGGTTCTTTTTGCAACTGATTGATATAAGAA
>JAIEMU010000045.1 GCA_019751895.1 Sphingobacteriaceae bacterium
TACCGTAGCACTTAATGCTGCCAAAAATGCTGGCTTGTTGGCAACTCAAATTTTAGCCACTGCGGATGCTAGTTTAACCCTAAAAATGCAAGCCTACAAAGATGACTTAAAAGCCGCAGTAGAAAAAAGTGCTGCCGAAATGAAATAATTACACATTAAAAAAAAATAATCCCCATGGAACTCACACAAGAAATGATTCAAAATCTTCGTCAAGAATATCGTTCATCAGAATTAAACGAAGTAGATGCAGATAAAAACCCTATCAAATTTTTTGAAAAATGGTTTAAAGATGCCATTGAAGCCAAAATATTTGAACCCAACATTATGACTTTGGCCACCGCTGACAAAAATGGAAAACCAAATGCTCGTGTATTGTTATTAAAGGGATTTGATGAAAATGGTTTTAGTTTTTATACCAATTATTTGAGCGAAAAAGGCAAAGAATTGAAGAAAAACCCACAAGCCTGCATGGTATTTTTCTGGCCAGAATTGGAACGTCAGGTACGAATTGAAGGAAAAGTAGAAAAACTAGACAAAGAAACTTCAGAAAAATATTTCAACTCAAGACCAAAAGAAAGTCAAATTGGAGCAGTCGTTTCGCCACAAAGTCAAGTTATCCCTAGCAGAGAATTTTTGGAAGGCAGAGTAGCTGAACTAACCCTTAGCAGCAAAGACAAAACCATACAAAAGCCTGCACACTGGGGTGGTTACATCGTAAAACCAACCAGCATTGAATTTTGGCAAGGCAGACCAAGCAGACTACACGATAGATTAATTTATAAATTAATCAACAATAAAAATTGGAAAATAGAACGTTTAGCCCCTTAAAAACACAATGAAATACATTTCAATTATAGGCTCTGGAACCATGGGAAATGGCATTGCCCATACTTTTGCACAATTTGGTTTTCAAGTAAACCTTATAGATGTCAATGCACAAGCTTTGGAAAAAGCTATACAAACTATTAGCAAAAATTTAGACAGACAAGTAGCCAAAGGTATAATTTCGGAAAGCGATAAAAACAGTACTTTATCAAATATCAAATCGTTTACAGACTTAAAAACAGGTGTAGAAAATGCAGATTTGGTGGTAGAAGCCGCTACCGAAAATGTAGATTTGAAGCTCAATATTTTCAAAGAATTAGACCAATATTGCAAAGCAGATAGCATCTTGGCAAGCAATACTTCTTCAATCTCTATCACTAAAATTGCGGCCGTAACCCAAAGAGGCGACAAGGTAATTGGTATGCATTTTATGAATCCCGTGCCGGTGATGAAATTGGTGGAGGTAATCAGAGGATATGCCACCAGCGATGCCACTACACAAACGATTATGCAACTATCGGAAAAGCTTGGCAAAACACCTGTGGAAGTAAATGATTATCCTGGCTTTGTGGCAAACAGAATTTTGATGCCCATGATAAACGAAGCCATTTATACTTTGTATGAAGGTGTTGCTGGCGTGAACGAAATTGACACCGTAATGAAACTCGGTATGGCTCATCCAATGGGACCACTGCAACTTGCCGATTTTATTGGTTTAGATGTTTGTTTAGCCATTTTAAATGTTTTACACGAAGGTTTTGGAAATCCTAAATATGCACCTTGTCCATTGTTGGTGAACATGGTAATGGCAAACAAAAAAGGTGTAAAAACTGGGGAAGGGTTTTACAACTATGCAAAAGGATTGAAAGAGGCTACGGTAGCTAGTAAGTTTCTGTAATTTAAAACTAAAAAGTTTTTTTTGTTTTAAAAAACCACTACCTTTAAATCGTAAACCTATATCAAAATCATGAAAAAATTATTTTACAAAGGAGCAATTGTACTAGGTATAATCTCTTTAAGCATTGCAGGTTGTAAAAAAAATTCTACTACAACCGAAACAGCAAACACAGATGACAATACTGAAATTGAAGCCATGCAAGCCGACGAAAGTGTATCTGATGATTTCATTACGGTCAACAACAATTCAGCCGATACTCAGGTAGGTGGTTTGGGAAATATAAAACCTTCAAATCAACTAAAAATTAGCGCATTACCTAATGTTATTTCAGCCTTAAAAGATAAATTTGGCGGAACGATTACAGGAACAAGACAAATGAGCGGCACTACCTTAATCTCTAAAACGGTAACTGTAGATTATGGAACGGGAACTACCACCGAAGAAGTTGCAAGAAAAGGAAAAATAATTACAAAATATAACAGTAAAAGTTTTGCAGAACCAGGCGCAAACATTACCATCACATTTGAAGGCTTTTCGGTTAATGGAAATACAATTTCTGGCACTAGAAGCATCACCAACAATGGGAATAACGCTGCTGGAAACCCTACATTCACTACCGCTTCAACCATTACACGTATGATTGAAGGTGTGGAAACTAAATTTAATTCCACACGAACTATGGAATGGATTGAAGGTAAAAATACACCTGATAATGCTTCAGACGATAAATTTTCAATTACAGGGAATAGTTCAGGAGTGAACAGAAGAGGAAAAACATATACACTTGAAATCACCAAACCTTTAATAAAAGTAAACACTTGTAGGTTTATTGTTTCGGGTATAAGTACTCTAAAAGTAAATGATAAAACCAAAACGCTGGATTACGGAGATGAAACTTGCAATACGGATATTAGCGTATCTGTAAATGGTGTCATCAAAAAAATTAGAAAAGCAAAATAACTTATCTTTTTTAAAAAAATCTAAAAAACCTTTCTATATAAATAGAAAGGTTTTTTTTTTGTTTAATTTTGCCTATTATTGTTTTTAAAGAAATTAAATTATGCGAAAATTTTATGTTGCGCTCATCGCAATACTTTTATTTATTAAGTACGATTCTAAAGCCATCATTTCTATTGATTCTATTGGTGTAGAAAACCACAATGGCAAAAAACTAATTCAACACAAAGTTGAGGTAAAAGAAACCTATTATTCTATCAGTAGAAAATACAAAGTAGCTGTTAATGAAATCATTGACTTCAACAACCATATTCTTTTAAAATCTGGTATTACGATTAAAGTCCCTACTCAAATCGATTTTAAAGAGGTAGGAAAAAAACCTCAAAATAATTCTACCGAAACCTACAACACTGCACAATATATAAACTATACCGTGGTTGCTAAGGATTACCTTCATTCAATTGCAAAAAAATTCAATACGAGCGTTGAAAAAATAAAAAAAGACAATAACATAAGTAATGTAAACTTAAAAGTCGGTCAAGTTTTAAAAATCGAAACTACAAATACTCCGCAAACTGAAAGTGCGAGCGTTGCAGTTGATGAAAATTCCATTTATAAAAAAGAAGTAAAAGAAAATTTAAAAATAAAAAAAATAAATACGGACTCAATTGCTTACATTGAAAATAAAAATGCGAGAAAACCAATCAAAAATTATGGTTTAAGTGAATCCGAAGAAAGTGGAATTGCTGTTTTACTAAACGATTCAGAAATCAGTGCCGATAAAATGTTTGCATTACATCGCTCCCTTCCAATTGGCACGATTATAAAAATCACCAACCCTATTACTGCTACTTCAAGTTTTGTGAAAGTAGTAGGAAAATTCAACGAAAATGAAACCAATGATGACGCAATAATAGTGATTACCAAAGCAGTAGCCGATGCTTTAAACGTACAAGAAAACCGTTTTTTCTGTCATTTAACCTATGCAATTGTAAAAAATGAATAACACTCCTTATATTATAGGTGTAGCTGGAGGTAGTGGCTCTGGAAAAACCTTTTTCTTAAAAAATTTTCTTCATCATTTTGAGGCAAATGAAATATCGCTAATTTCACAAGACGACTATTACATTCCTGCGGGTGAAATGACTCAAGAGGAGAATAAATTATATAATTTTGATTTACCATCTACCATAGACGATAATCACTTTTTAGCGGATATTAATAAATTATTAGCTGGCGAAACCATTTTCAAAAAAGAATACAACTTCAACACCCCTCTAGCCGAAACTAGTATTTTAGAAATCAAGCCTGCACCCATAATTATTGTAGAAGGTTTATTTATTTTACATTTCGAGCACATTTCTCAACTTCTAAAGCATCGTATTTTTATAGATGCAGATGAAAAAATTGCGCTACAAAGACGCATAAAACGAGATGCGCTTGAACGAGGTTATTCGGAAGAGGACGTGACCTATAAATGGATAAACCATGTTTTACCTTCCTATGAAAACTATTTATTGCCACATAAGGAAAAATGCGACCAAATTATTTTAAACAACACAAACGATGGATCGCATATTAAAAAATTAACAGAACAAATTTCAACAGAATTAAGGAATAAATTACGTTAATTTAGAAATGAAAAAACTAAGCTCAGTAGATTGTGAAAACTTGAAAGTTACTATCTTTCAAGCTTATTTGTTTTGGGAAAATACCGAAAAAAACATTGAGCATTTCACCAATACCTTAAACAATGAGCTAAATACAACCACCGATTTAATCGTTTTACCTGAAATGTTTAATACCGCATTTAGTTTGCAAACCGAAAAACTTGCTGAACCGATGGGCGGTAGAACGATGCAATGGATGCACGCAATTGCTAGTAAATACAATTGTGTGGTAACTGGCAGCCTAATTATCAAAGAAAAAAACAATTTCTACAACAGAATGATTTGGATGCAAGCCGATGGCAAGTATCAACATTACGACAAGCACCATTTATTTAGATTAGGCGGAGAAGATAAAAATTTTACCAGAGGCAACAAGCAACTCATTGTAAACCTTAAAGGTTGGAAAATTAGATTAGCCATTTGTTATGAAATTAGATTCCCCGTTTGGCTAAGAAACACAAATGAAAACTACGATATTTTACTTGTTATCGCTAGTTGGCCCGACCGAAGAATAAGCCACTGGAAGGCTTTAACAGCCGCTAGAGCCATCGAAAATCAAAGTTTTGTAATTGCTGTAAATCGTGTAGGCGCCGATGGAAATGACATCTATCATTCTGGAAACTCCATGTGTTTAGACCCTTTTGGAAACACTGTATATTTCAAACCTGAAGAAGAAGATGTGTTTACATTTAGTATCAACTACAACACCTTAAAAAAAATCAGGAACGACTTTCCGTTTTTAAAAGACGCGGACACATTCACCCTTTAAACCAAACTAAAAATATGTTTAACCGAAGAAAATTCATTAAAATTTCAGCTATTTCTACTGGGATTTTAGCCTTAGGCGAAAAAAGTATTGCCCAAAACACAATTCCAAGCACCAAACAAACCGCAGGAAAACCCATTGTTATCTCAACTTGGGATTTTGGAATCGCTGCGAATAAAGAAGCTTGGAAAGTAATCGAAAAAGGAGGAAGAGCCGTTGATGCCGTAGAGCAAGGTGTGCATGTGCCAGAGGCAGACCCTAAAAACCAATCCGTAGGCTATGGAGGCCTACCCGATAGAGATGGTAAAGTAACTTTAGACGCCTGCATCATGGACGAGTTTGGTAGCTGTGGATCGGTAGCTGGTTTAGAACACATTATGCATCCCATTTCGGTAGCACGATTGGTGATGGACAAAACACCACACGTGATGTTGGTAGGCGATGGAGCATTGCAATTTGCCTTAGAAAATGGTTTTAAAAAAGAAAATCTATTAACCCCAGAAAGCGAAAAAGCTTGGAAAGAATGGTTAGTAACTGCAAAATATGAACCTACTATCAATATCGAAAATAAATTATACGACAAAGCAGCGCCTACCAAATTACCAGGAAATCAATACAATCACGACACAATAGGCATGTTGGCTTTAGACCAACACGGAAATTTATCAGGTGCATGTACCACCAGCGGCATGGCATTTAAACTTCACGGACGAGTTGGCGACAGCCCAATTATAGGCGCAGGACTATACGTTGACAATGAAATTGGTGGCGCCACTTCAACGGGTGTTGGTGAAGAAGTAATCAGAAACGTAGGTAGCTTTTTAGTAGTCGAATTGATGCGTCAAGGCTATTCGCCTGAAGAAGCCTGTAAAGAAGCCGTAATGCGCATCATTAAAAAGAAACCCGAAATTGCAAAAAACATACAAGTAGGATTTTTGGCACTCAACAAAAAAGGAGAATATGGCGCTTATGCAATTCAAAAAGGATTTAGCTATGCGGTATGCAGCGACAAAAAACAAGACGATTTAATTTCAGGAAAAAGTTATTATTAAAAATATGATTCATTTAGAAGTGTGTGCCAGTTCAGTAGCATCGGCATTAGAGGCACAAAAAGGTGGCGCAATAAGAGTTGAATTGTGTGACAATTTAGCCGAAGGCGGAACCACACCAAGCTATGCTCAAATTGCTTTAGCAAAAAAACTGTTGACTTTAAAAGTTTATCCTATTATAAGACCTCGTGGTGGAGATTTTTTATATTCAGATTTGGAATTTGAATTGATGAAAGAGGATATAAAAATATGCAAAGCTTTAAATTGTGATGGTGTAGTGATTGGAATTTTAACCGCAGATGGCGAAATAGACAAAAAACGTTGTTCAGAATTAATCGAATTGGCAAAACCAATGCCTACTGCTTTTCATAGAGCATTCGACATGACACCAAACCTCGAAAAATCATTAGAAACCTTAATCGAATTGGGTATTGAACGTCTTTTAACCTCTGGCGGAAAAGCAAAGGCTATAGACGGTGTTGAGAACCTTGCAAAGCTCGTAAAACAAGCGGGTGATAGAATCGAGATTATGCCTGGAGCAGGTGTAAACGCAAATAACATTGTAGAATTGAAAGAAAAAACAGGTGCTAAAAACTTCCATTCTACCTGCAAAGCAGCTGTTTCGAGCAAAATGATTTACAGAAACGAAGTAACCAAAATGGGAAATAACAGCGACGAATTTCAGTACGAACAAACAAGTGCTGAGGTGGTAAAAAAATTAATTTCATTAGTAAAATAAAGATACAAAATGCAACAATACCTTGATTTAATGCAACATGTGCTTGAAAATGGCACACAAAAACACGACCGAACAGGAACAGGAACAAAAAGTGTTTTTGGGTATCAAATGCGTTTTAATCTTGAAGAAGGTTTTCCGATGGTGACCACCAAAAAACTACATCTTAAATCAATTATCCATGAACTTATTTGGTTTTTGAGCGGAGATACCAACATCAAATACCTAAAAGAAAATGGAGTTAGAATTTGGGATGAATGGGCAGATGAAAATGGCGATTTAGGTCCTGTTTATGGTTCTCAATGGCGCAGTTGGCCAAAACCAGATGGACAAAAAATTGACCAGATAGCCAACATTATACACACCTTAAAAACAAATCCAGATAGTAGAAGAATTATTGTATCGGCGTGGAATGTAGCTGATGTAGATAGTATGGCGCTTCCACCCTGCCACGCTTTTTTTCAATTTTATGTTGCCGATGGAAAATTAAGTTGCCAATTGTATCAACGCAGTGCCGATATTTTCCTAGGTGTTCCGTTCAATATTGCGTCCTACGCTTTGTTAACCATGATGGTAGCACAAGTTTGTGATTTGAAAGTAGGTGAATTTATCCATACCCTAGGCGACGCACATTTATACAACAACCACATCGAACAAAGTATATTACAACTGAGTAGAAAACCGAAAAAATTACCTCAAATGGAAATAAATCCGGCGGTAAAAAACATTTTTGATTTTAAATTTGAGGATTTTAATTTGATAGGCTACGAGCCTGATGCTCATATTAAAGCTACCGTAGCCGTTTAAATTAACAAGCAATGAAACCAAAAATAACCATCGTAGTAGCCATTGCCCAAAACAACGCTATCGGCAAAAACAACCAATTGCTTTGGCATTTACCCGCCGACTTGAAGCATTTTAAGGAAATAACCAGCGGTCATACCATTATTATGGGTAGAAAAACATTTGAATCGATAGGAAAAGCTTTACCAAATCGTAAAAATATTGTGATTAGCCGAAATGCAACCTTAAATATTGAAAACATATTCATCGCCAACAGTTTGGAACAAGCTATTGAGAAATGTGAAAACGAAAAAGAAGTATTTATCATCGGCGGTGCCGAAATTTATAAGCAAACATTGGAAATTTGCGACAAAATAGAACTCAGCACCATACACCAAAGTTATGAAGCAGATACATTTTTTCCTGAAATAGACCCCAAAATATGGGAAATTACCCATAGCACCTTACGCCCTAGTGATGAAAAAAACAATGTAGATATAACTTTTTCTACACTAGAACGAAAAAAAAATTAAATAAACAGAATAAAAAATTTACATAAATGGTGATTAATCAAAATTTTATTTAGATTTGCCACTTGTGTAAAAAAACAGCCTAAAAAAAAGGAACTAAAACTCAAAAAAAAAATGCAAGGTAAAAATTTCATTAAATTTCTAGCAATACTTCTAGGTATTGTATGTGTGTACACACTGTCATTCAATTTAGTAACTTCTAGCGTAGAAGCAGACGCAGATTTATACGCAAATGGAGACCCACTAAAACGTAAAAACTATTTGGATTCGATGGCTACCCAACCTGTTTATCCATTGTTTGACTTCAATTATCAATTTTGTAAAGAAAAAGAGATCAATTTAGGTTTGGACTTAAAAGGTGGTATGAACGTAACGATGGAAATATCGTTAGCTGAATTGATTAAATCTTTAGCAAACAACACAAACGATGTTGTTTTCAATCAAGCCATTGCAAATGCGCAAACGCAAATGAACTTAGGTGCTAGAGATTTTGTAACAGCATTTATTTCTGAATACGAAAAATTAAATCCTAAAGGTAATTTAGCTGATTTGTTTGCTAACCAAGATAACATCGCTGATTTAAAAGCAAATGCAAGCAACACTGACGTAAAAAAATATTTAAACAAACAAGCAGAAAGCGCTATCGACCGTTCATTTATCATCTTACGTAGTCGTATTGATGGTTTTGGGGTAGTAAGTCCTAACATGCAAAAACAACAAGGAACCAACCGTATTTTAATTGAGTTGCCAGGTGTTGAAGACAAAGACCGTGTACGTAAATTATTGTCTGGAACAGCAGAATTGCAGTTTTGGCAAGTATATAGCAACCAAGAGGTGGTTTCTGTTATGGAAAACATCAACAAAACATTGGCTGTTATTTTAAAAGACACCACTAAAAACAGCATCGACACCACTAAAAAAGCAGCTGGTAAATTGGCATCTTTATCAAACGATACCACCAGCACAAAAACTTTAGAAGAACGCAAAAAAAATCCGCTTTACACTGTATTAAGCATTCCTACTTTCCAACAACAAAATGGACAATCTTCTTTGAGACCTGGGCCGGTAGTTGGTTATGTAGCTCAAAAAGATACCGCTAAAGTATTCAGCTACTTTGCTAAAAAAGAAATTGCAAGCATCATTCCTCAAAACATGAAGTTTATGTGGAGCGCAAAACCTTTTGAAGGCACAAAAGTATATGAGCTTTATGCAATTAAAGTAACTTCAATTGATGGAAAACCAGCTTTAGGTGGTGATGCCGTAAGAGAAGCTCGTGACGATTTTGACCAAAAAGGAAGACCAGAAGTAACCATGTATATGACCGCAGATGGTAGAACACAATGGAAAAAAATTACTGCCGAGGCCGCTTCTAATCCAAATGATAAAAAAGCAATTGCGATTGTATTAGACAACACTGTTTATTCAGCGCCAACTGTACAAAACGAAATTCCTGATGGTGTTTCTTCTATCTCAGGAAGTTTCACAGCTAATGACACTAAAGATTTAGCCAACATCTTAAAAGCAGGTCAATTGCCAGCTCCAGCAAAAATTATCGGTGAGCAAGTAGTTGGTCCATCTTTAGGACAAGAGGCAATTGACAATGGATTGTCTTCAACTTTAATCGGTTTAATTGTGGTTTTAGCTTTCATGGTACTTTACTATAACAATGCAGGTTTAATTGCAAACATTGCTGTTTTGGTAAATATTTTCTTCTTAATGGGTGTTTTAGCATCCCTACACGCTGTGTTAACTTTGCCAGGTATCGCAGGTATTGTGTTAACTTTAGGTATGGCGGTTGATGCCAACGTATTGATTTACGAACGTGTACGTGAAGAATTAAGAAATGGTAAAACTAAAAAACAAGCTATTGCTGATGGTTTCCATAATGCACTTCCTTCAATTTTGGATGGTAACATCACCACTTTCTTAACTGGGGTTGTCTTAGCTTATTTTGGTACAGGACCAATTAGAGGTTTCGCAACTACCATGATGGTAGGTATTGCAACTTCATTGTTTACCGCTATTTTCATCACTCGTATTATTTTTGAATGGATGCTTGAAAAAGATATCGACATTAAATTCTCTAATCCATTTAGTGCGAATACATTCTTAAAAGCTAACTTTTCTTTTGTTAAAAACAGATTTAAGTTTTATGCTTTTTCAGGTTTGTTCATCACTGCGGGTATTGTTTCGATGTTTACCAAAGGTTTTACCTATGGTGTGGACATTAGCGGTGGACGTAGTTATGTGATTTCATTTAACAAAGCCGTTCCTACCGACCAAGTTCGTTCTATCTTATTAGAAGAATTAAAAGGCGGTTCTACAGAGGTGAAAAAATATGGTGAAGGTGGTTCTGTATTGGCAACTACTTCTTACTTAATTTCTGACAACAGTGCTGAGGCCGACAAAACAGTTGAGTCAAAAGTGTTGGGTGCTTTATCAAAATTAAATGCAAGTTCTAAAATAGAAAGCTCTCAAAAAGTAAGTTCTACCATTGCAAGTGATGTTAAAACGGGCGCATTTTATGCCGTTATCGCTTCTATTATCATCATTGCTTTATATATTTTCTTCAGATTTAGAAAATGGCAATTTGGTTTAGGAGCATTAGTAGCCTTATTCCACGACGTAATGTTGGTACTTTCATTCTTCACTTTGTTTAATGGTATTTTACCTTTCCCATTGGATATTGACCAAGCGTTTATCGCAGCGATACTTACCGTAGTAGGTTATTCGATTAACGATACCGTGGTTGTATTTGATAGAATACGTGAACAATTGGGATTACACAAAACCGATAATTTGGACACAAAAGAAGTAATCAATAACGCGATTAATTCTACATTAAGCCGTACCATTATTACAGCCTTAACTGTATTATTTGTGTTGGTTGTATTATTTATCTTCGGTGGCGATGTGTTAAAAGGATTCTCTTTCGCTTTATTAATCGGTGTAATCTTTGGTACTTATTCTTCAATTTGTATCGCTACGCCAGTAGTAATCGATTTCGATAAAAAAGGTTTGAAATAAACCTTTTAAAATACATACATGCAAAAAATGCGTTTCATATTTGAAACGCATTTTTTGTATAAAGACATTTTTATTACCTCCATCCCTCGTCCTCGTTTGTAACGCCAATTAGAAACGGATACAATCCGTCATTACAACACAGCCCGTATGGCTTATCCATTTTGTCACCCTGAGGATACGAAGGGTCT
Source organism: Sphingobacteriaceae bacterium (assembly GCA_019751895.1). Classification (GTDB taxonomy): domain Bacteria; phylum Bacteroidota; class Bacteroidia; order Sphingobacteriales; family Sphingobacteriaceae; genus Pedobacter. The sequence continues at coordinate 11,430 of JAIEMU010000045.1, forward strand.
AATTGGTTTCTTACCCGTCCTCGTTTGTAACGAAGACGAGGTGGGAAAGAATGCGCTATATGGTTATCCAGCTGTCTTTTTTGTTTTTTTTGGTTTCTCTTTTGTAAAAAGGTCTGCCGTATATTTTTCGTATAGTTCAAATAGAAAAACCATTCTGTTGGCTTCACTTGTAAATGCTTGTGGTCTGTAAGCCAAGTCCACAGCTTTGTCCAATTCGTTATGTGCTTTTATTAAAACTGGTGGCATTGTCAACGGGTCGTAAAGGTCGGCAAGTGAACTATTAGGAAATTGTAGTCTTGCATCTAAAACCTTTTGTACTGCTGTTTCAATGGCCTTTATTTGTTTCTCGTTTGGATTTTCTGGCCAAGGATAGTTGTTGTAAACAATATCTTTTGAATAACGATAATCACTTTTTAATCTTCCGCAAGTTGTTTTTACCCATGCCATGTGAAAGGTTGAATGTAAAATCCCAAAATGATATAGTGTTGCGTTTGGAATTATTAAAAGTAGATTTGTCGGAATAATTTTTTGGTGTATTCGAAATTTAGCATTTGATTAAACCCCTCAACTAAAAAAATAAAAAAAATTCACTAC
>JAIEMU010000211.1 GCA_019751895.1 Sphingobacteriaceae bacterium
CTAGAACCTGCTCGAATGAAAAAGTTTGGGGAAGCGCTTTTCGAAAAACGACAACGAAAAGGAATTACTTTGTATGAAGCCAACAAATTGATGAGAGACCGTAACTATTTTGGTGCCTCAATGGTTGAATTTGGAGAAGCAGACGCAATGATTTCGGGATTGACAAAAAACTATGCCTCTACCATTAAACCCGCTCTTCAAATCATAGGAACAGAAGAAGGCGTGAAAAAAGTAGCAGGGATGTATTTGATGATGACCAAAAAAGGACCTGTGTTTTTTGGCGACACAACTGTAAATATCGACCCATCAACAGAAGAATTGGTAGATATCACCTTGTTAGTTGAAAAGTCGGTGAGTAAATTTGGAATCAACCCAAGAATAGCGATGCTATCGTACTCAAACTATGGTTCAAACCAAGATATACAATCGGTAAAAGTTCGTGATGCAGTGAAAATTTTACACAACAATCATCCTAACGTGGTGGTAGATGGAGAGATGCAAGCAAACTTTGCGATGAATAATGAATTGTTGAAAAGCAATTTCCCTTTTAGCAGATTAGCCGATGCACCTGTTAATACCTTGATTTTCCCTAATTTATCTTCAGGTAACATTGCCTATAAATTGTTGCAAGAAGTAGGACAAGCCGAAGCCGTTGGGCCAATTTTGTTAGGATTGAAAAAAGCGGTTCACATTGTGCAATTAGGAAGTTCAGTAAGGGAAATTGTAAACATGGTTACCATTGCAGTTTTGGATGCACAAGGTAAAGAAGACGTAAAGCCAACCGTAAGAAAAACAATTTTTAGAAAAAAAACAGTTTAAAAAATGTATGAATATATAGATGGTAAGTTGGCTTTCAAATGCCCTACTTATATTGTGATAGAAGCAGGAGGCATAGGCTATCATGTAAATATATCTCTAAATACTTTTAGTCTTTTGCCAGACGTGGAGCGATGTAAAATTTTTACATGGCTTCACGTTAAGGAAGACGCTCACACACTTTATGGCTTTGCCGACGAAGGCGAAAGAAGGTTGTTTTTATATTTAATATCTGTGTCGGGCATTGGTGCCAACACTGCCCGAATGATGCTTTCTTCTATCACACCAGCGGAAATTCAAACCGCAATTGTGAATGGTGATTTGCCTTTAATTCAAAGAATAAAAGGGATAGGTGCAAAATCAGCACAAAGATTGGTTTTAGAATTGCAAGACAAACTTAAAAAAGAAGGACTTGGTTCGCTGATCTCTGGACCAACCCATCACACCGTAAAAGACGAAGCCTTGTCGGCTTTGGTGATGCTAGGATTTGTGAAGCAAACGGCAGAAAAAGCACTGGACGCAGTGTTGAAAAACAACACAGAAACCCTTTCTGTAGAACAGATGATTAAGTTAGCATTAAAAAGTTTATAGTTTTATCCCTTGAAAAAAAAAGTACTATTTTTAATTAGCGTTGTTTTTTTTTCATTACCCTCTTATGCGCAAATTTTCGGTTCGAAAATCAAAATGGATAGCACGAAAAACAACCTTGGCATAAAAGAAAGGCGATTTTTAGACGTTTCGTCTAAAGAAAACGTGTACACACCACTTCCTTCAAATATGAAGAGGGACGTAAAATTTGACACCAAAACCAAGCTTTATACTATTCAAAAATTGATTGGTGGAAAATTATATTCAGTGCCTCAGTATCTAACCATTGAACAATACCAAAGGTTGATGCACAGAGAAATTATTAGCAACAATTGGCGAGAAAATTCGAGTACAGAAGTAAATCAAGCGAGAGCCAATGGGGTTATAAATGTTTTAACCATTGAAAATAAAATTTTTGAAAAAATATTTGGGGGTACAGAGATTAATATTCAACCTAGGGGACAAGTAGAAGTGAGTTTGTTGGGTAGAATTAGCAGAAATGAGAGCCCTCTATTAAACGAAAATCAACGTGTGCAAGGTACTTTTGATTTTGACGAAAGAATACAAGCAGAATTAATTACTTCCGTTGGGAATAATTTTAAATTTAATCTAAAATACAGTACCGAAGCTCAGTTTGACTTCGAAAACCAAGTAAAACTTGATTTTCTAGGTAATTTAGATAATCTATCTCCAGCTGCTTTGGCAGGTGCATTGGGGCAAAAAGCAAGTGAAAAATTAAGCGACAAAACGGGGGTTCAAGTTTCTGATGGTAGGTCAGCTGCTATAAGTAGCGGCAACGATAAAATCATTAAAAGAATAGAGGCTGGTAACATTAGTTTTCCTCTAAAAACATCTTTGATAACAGGATCTCAATCCTTGTTTGGATTGAAAACACAATTGCAATTTGGCAAGTTGAATATTACTTCTGTGATTTCACAACAACGTTCTCAAGCCAGCAGGCTTAATTTGAACAATGGCGCACAGCAAAATGAATATAAATTAAGTGCAGATGCCTATGAAACCAATCGACATTATTTTTTAGCTAATTTTTTTAGAGAGAACTACAACAAAGCATTGGCAACAGCTCCTTTGATTATGTCGGATGTGTTGGTAACCAAGGTAGAGGTTTGGGTGACCAACAAAACAGGTAAAACAGTAGATTCGAGAGATGTATTGGCTTTTTTGGATTTAGGGGAAAATGTTCCGCATAATAAAGCACAAGTAGTTGGAGGTACGTCTATTTACCCTTCGGCATTTTCTTCGCCAAGTTTCCCTGCGCATTCAAATAATTTATTAGCCAATTTGCCTGCAGGTGCTCGTTTGGCGAACAACAATGATGTGGTGTCGTACTTTCAACCTTACGGTGGTGGCGATAACTTTGCAAAACTTACCTATGCCCGTAAATTAACCGAGAAAGAATTTTCTTTTCAATCTCAGTTGGGTTATATTTCGCTTAATTATGCTTTAAATGCGGACGAAGTTTTGGCGGTTGCCTATCGTTACACTTATAGAGGTGTAGAATATCAAGTAGGGGAGTTTTCAACTGATTTGCCTTTCGATGAAAATCAACCAAAAGTATTATTTACCAAGTTGTTGAAAAACGAAATTATCAAAGTGAGTTTACCAACATGGAATTTGATGATGAAAAATATCTATTCTCTAGGAGGAACTCAGGTAAGTAATAAAAATTTCAAATTAGACATTGTCAGAATCGATGACCAAACAGGGGTTGAGCGCCCAGTTTTGTTGGAGGGCACAAAAACAAGTAATAAAATTTGGTTGGGTTTGACAGGTTTAGATAGATTGAATGAGCAGAAAGAAGCTAAGCCTGACGGTATTTTTGATTTTGAAACAGAGAAAAAAGCATTTGCACCCAACACATCAAACAACAACAATGCCCAAGGTGGGACTAACCCGTCTTTAAATACCTTCAATACCAATTCGTCTAATGGCTATGTAACGATTGACCCTATAAATGGGCGAATTATTTTTCCTTTGCTAGAACCCTTTGGAGATGATTTGGCGAAGCAATTTGACCAAGTGACAGAGAAAAATTTAATTGAAAAATATACTTATAAAGCCCTTTACGATTCGACAAGAGCCGTAGCACAACAATTGTTTGCCGATAAAAATAAATTTTCAATCAACATTCGTTACCAAGGAGAATCTTCTTCTGAAATAAGCTTGAATTCTATAAATGTTCCCGAAGGTTCGGTAAAAGTAATGTCAGGAAATATCCCTTTGCAAGAAGGTGTTGATTATACCGTAGATTATCAAGGCGGTAGAGTGCGAATTATCAACCCTGCGGTTTTAACCTCTGGACAACCTATAGCAGTTTCGGCTGAAAACAGTGAAACCTTTGGTTTACAGCAGCGCACACTCTTGGGGTCTAGGTTCGATTACAAGGTGAATAACAAATTGAATTTCGGTGGAACCATTATGCGTTTGATAGAAAGACCCATTTCGCCGAAAGTAAATTACAGTGAAGAGCCACTTGCAAACACAATTTTTGGCTTTGATTTTAATTACAGCGCTCCCTCGAGGTTTATTACTAAGATGGTCGATAAACTACCTTTTTTATCTACCAAAGCGCCTTCCAATGTTACTTTATACGGTGAGTATGCTCAAATTATACCGGGACATCCATCAGCTATCAATTCGCTAGGAAGAAAAGGTGGCGCTAGTTATTTAGATGATTTTGAGTCTTTCCGTTCGGTAATCGATTTGAAATTGGCAAACCCTTGGCGCTTGTCGGGTACGCCAAATCATTTTTCGGAATCAAATTTGACAGACAATTTAGCCTACGGTTTTAACAGAGCAAAAATAGCATTTTACAATGTAGACCCTGTTTTTTACGATGCTTCAAGTTCTTTATTGCCAAGTAGTTTTAGAAGCAATCGCAACGAACTTTCCAATCATTATGTGCGTTATGTGTTAGAAAAAGAAGTTTTCCCATACAAAGAAATTGCTTCGGGGCAGTCCAATATTATTCCAACTTTAGACATTGCCTACTATCCTAAACAAAGGGGTCCGTATAATTTTGCAACTAATGGCTTTGGTTCAGATGGTCTTTTTACCAATCCTAAATCTAAATGGGGCGGTTTGTTTCGTCCAATTCTTACCAATGATTTTGAGGCTTTGAATATTGGATATATCGAATTTTTTATGATGGATCCATTTATTTACAAACCCAATTCGCAAGGTGGAGATTTGTATTTTAACTTGGGAAACATTTCGGAAGATATTTTGAAAGACGGTAGAAAATCTTTAGAAAATGCTTTGCCTGCCGATGGGGATATTAACAAATACGACAATACCACTTGGGGTAAAGTGTCCAAAATTCAGCCTGTTGTTCAGGTTTTTGACAATGAGCCAGAGGCGAGAAAAAAACAAGATGTAGGTTTAGATGGACTCACGAATGAAGAAGAGCGAATAAGATTTGCATCAAATTTAAATGCTATCAAAGCTTTGTTGAATCCTGATGCAGCTGCGGCGCTAGAAAATGACCCCGCTTCAGATGATTTTCAGTATTTTAGAGGAGGAAGTTTAGATAATAATAATGCGGGAATTTTAAAAAGATATTTCAACTACAACAATCCCGATGGAAACTCCAAAACAGCGCAACAGTCTTTAGAGGATTTGGGAATTGAGAGTGCTTCGTCAACCCCTTTGCCTGATGGCGAGGACATCAATAGGGATAATAATATGACCATTTCTGAGGCTTATTATCAGTATAAAATTTCGATGCGCCCTGCGGATTTAATGGTTGGTAAAAATTTTATTACCGATAAAATTGTGACTGAAGTAAGGTTGGAAAATGGGCAAGTTTCGCCTGTAACTTGGTATCAATTTAGAGTGCCAATTGAACAATACAAAGAGAAAGTAGGAAGTATCGACGATTTTAAATCAATTCGTTTTTTTAGAATGTTTTTGACTGATTTTGCAGATGAAACGGTACTTCGATTTGCTCGTTTGCAACTAATTAGGGGAGATTGGCGTGTGTTTAACAACAAAAACGAACAAAAGCAATTGATTGTTGAACCACAAATTTTAACACCCTTGCCTGATAAATCTTCGGTTGAAATTGGTACGGCAAGCATTGAAGATAACGGTAAAAGAACGCCAATACCGTATGTTTTGCCTCCTGGTATTTCAAGAGAATTGGATTTCAATAATTTGAATGGCGCCGTGAATCAAAATGAACAATCATTAGCCGTTACCTTTAAAAACATTAGAGATGGTTACGGAAGGGCGGTTTTTAAAACGGCTATTCATGATTTTAAATCTTACAAGCGTTTAGAAATGTATGTACACGCCGAGTCGATAGGTGAGTTTAGCATAGCTGATAATGATGTAAATGCTTTTTTGAGAGTTGGAGTTGACAACCAAGACAACTATTACGAATACGAAAAGCCTTTGAAAATCACACAACCAGGCACTTCTGATCCGTATTCAATTTGGATGGAAGAAAATAAGTTTGATATTGATTTAACGCTTTTTCAAGATGCCAAAACAGCCCGTAATTCAGCCCGAACGGCGCAGGGTTTTCCTTGGCCTATCAATGTGCCTTATACCTATGTTAAAGGTTCAAGTCGGATTACCATTAAAGGACAACCTGATTTGGGAAGGGTAAGAATTGTGACACTGGGGGTGAAAAATCCTACCGAAAAAGGAGACGATAGTTTCTTGGATAAGAGTGTGTTGGTGTGGTTTAATGAACTTCGCTTAACGGAGTTTGACGAACAAGGGGGATGGGCTGCAACGGGTAGAGTGAATGCTAAATTAGCCGATTTTGGAGATTTGAATTTCTCTTTAAGCAGAACCACAATAGGTTTTGGGGCTTTAGAAAAAAGAGTCAGCGAAAGAAGTAGAGCCGATGATTTATCAATTGAGGTTTCATCTAATATGGAATTGGGTAAGTTTCTGCCTAAAAAAAGCAACATCAAAATTCCAACGTATGTAAATTATTCAAATAAAGTATCCACACCTCAATTCGACCCTCGTTCGCCAGATATTGAATTGAAAAATGCATTAAGTAAAACAACAGGTTTGGCTCGTGATTCTATTTTAAATTACACACAAGATGTAACCGAAAGAAAAGGTTATAGTTTTACCAATGTACACAAAGAAAGAGGACCTAATGATACCAAAGTGAAGGTTTGGGATGTAGAAAATTTTAGTGCTACCTATGCTTTTACCGAATTTTCACATCGTGATTATGTTATTGAAAGCAATTCACAACGAAACTACAAGGCAGCTTTGATGTATAATTATTCAACCGAACAGACAAGTTTTCAGCCTTTGCGTAAACTGATTAAGGGAAATAATTTAAGTTTTTTTAAAGATTTCAACTACACACTTTTTCCAAGTACTTTAACTTTTGGAATAAATGTAGATAGAATGTATGCGCAAAATGTGATTCGAAATAGCAGTCCTTTAGATAGAAATGCACCATTTTTTACCATCAACAAAAACTTTTTAATCTCTAGAAATTATGGGCTTTCTTGGCCTATCTCAAAATCGGTAACACTTGATTTTGACGCGGTAAATAGTGGCGTGGTGGACGAGCCGAATGGGAAAATTGAAGGTTTGAAAAGAGATACCGTAATCCGTAATTTGAAAAATTTTGGTAGAACAACTGATTACCGCCATACCTTAAATTTAACCTATAATTTGCCGCTTAATAAAATCTCTTTTTTAAATTGGATAAATGTTAAAACCTCTTATAGCGCCAATTATAGTTGGCAAACCGAACCCCTTGTGACCCTGAGAGACCCGAATGTGAATTTGGGTAATACCATCCAAAATTCGAGTATTGTTTTGGTAAATCCTGCCTTTGATTTTAAAAATTTATATGCTAAAATACCAGGACTAAGAAAGGCAATTAACAATCCTAAACCTAGTTTGATAGGTGGTTTTTTTGTTAATTTAATAACCAGTTTAAAAACAGTTAATGTTACTTACACCAAAAATAGAGGGATATTTTTACCAGGTTATATGCCAAGAACCAACTATTTTGGTATCGAAAATGATAGCGGTGCGCCGGGTTTTGGTTTTGTGTTCGGTAGTCAGGAAGATATTCGTTTAAGAGCAGTTCAAAACAATTGGTTGACCACCGACCTTTCTCAAAATCAGCTGTATGTAAACACGTTTAGGGAAGATATTGGTTTTAACGGGATTTTAGAACCCATCAAACACTTGCGGGTAACACTGACCGCAAACAGAGGACGAAATTTGAATTTTTCGTCTAATTTTAAATTCGACGAAAGCCTAAACGATTTCACAGATCTCAGTCCTATCACCACCGGGGATTATAATATTTCTATCAATACTTTTGGAACTGCTTTTGTGGACAGCAATAGCTCTACGGTTTCTGAATTGTATCGTCGGTTTTTGGAAAATAGAGCCGTGATATCACAAAGGCTAGGTGCGCAAAACGTAAACTCAGGTGGTATGGTGGGTGCGTATGCCGACGGATACAGTAAAAATTCTCAAAATGTTACCGTGGCTTCATTTTTAGCCACCTTTCAGGGTAAAAATGCAAGAACAGCAAGTTTGAATCTGATGCCTAAAATTCCATTGCCAAATTGGAGAGCTACTTACGATGGCTTGAGGGCAATTCCTATTTTGAAAGATATTTTCTCTGAATTAAATTTAAATCATGCTTTTAAATCTACTTTTAGTGTAAATGGATTCAACTCTTTGATGAAATACCAAGAAAAAAATGGGCATGTAATCAGTAGGGATGTCAATCAAGATTTTTTACCTGAATACCAATTTTCACAGGTGACGATTAACGAGCAATTTTCGCCTTTAATAGGTGTAAGAACAAGGTTTACGAACAATATCTCCACAAATTTTGAATACAATAAAACACGATTGCTAGGTTTGAGTTTGTCTAATCAACAATTGGCGCAAACCACAGAAAATAATATCGTGTTTGGGATTGGCTACACAACCAATAAATTTAGGTTTCCCTTTGGTTGGTTCAGTACCTTAAAACTTGAAAACAATTTGAGTTGTAAGTTGGATATTTCCGTTCGAGATGCTAAAAGTGTAATTTTTAGAGCCGAAACCGAAAAAGCAGAAGTTTCATCGGGCGCAAAAAACATTACTTTTAGACCAAATATTGACTATGTGGTCACAAAAAACATAAATATTACATTATTTTACGATTCGAACATAACAAAACCTTATACTTCGCAAACTTATAACACATCTTTTACTAACTTTGGCATCAGATTTAAAGCAACGTTTAATTAATTTAATCACAATATGAATTTTCCATCAGAATTAAAGTACACAAAAGACCACGAATGGGTTAAAGTTGAAGGCAATACTGCCGTTATTGGTATCACTGATTTCGCACAACGTGAATTGGGTGACATCGTTTATTTAGACATTAACACCGTAGGTGATGAGGTAGCCAAAGACGAAGTTTTTGGTACGGTAGAAGCGGTAAAAACAGTTTCAGATTTGTTTATGCCATTAACGGGAACAATTACCGAAGCAAATGATGAATTGAACAACAACCCTGAATTTGTAAATTCGGACGCTTATGGAAAAGGTTGGATGGTGAAAATTACCATCGCCAACACCGACGAAATCGAAAAATTATTATCTGCGGAAGATTACAAGAAATTGGTTGGCGCTTAATTTTTTAAGATGTTTAACAAATTAAAACATCAAAAATGGACTCTGCTTTGGGCGTTTGTAGTGATGGCATTTTGTTTTGCTAAATTCCCTGAAGGACCTAAAGAGCCCAGTTTGTTTTTTGAAGGTTTTGATAAAGTTGTACACTTAGGCTTATTCTTTGTCCTAAGTGTATTTCTTTTTTTAGGTAAAATAAATTCCAAAACAAATTTCACCTATTTCACTTTTTTTAAGATAATTGTATGCACAGCCTTATTTGGTGGCGGAATAGAATTACTGCAAAAATATGTTTTCACCTATCGAGGTGCCGAGTGGTGGGATTTTATTAGTGATATGTTGGGTGTAAGTATGGTCGTTTTTTGTTTTGTTGTACTCAATTTTAAAACCTATTTTAATGAAACTAAAAACTAAATTTTTATTACTTCTTTTACCATTTTTAGCTAGCTGTAGCCTTTTGAAAGACAATTGTAATTGTCCGAAAACGGTTGTCCTACACGGTAAACAAAATCAAATAAACCATTCGGTTTAAAATAATTTTCACGTAATTAAACCTTTTCTCATTCTCCTCGTCTGATAGATTGTAAATCAATTTCAGTTTAAAGATGAAAAAAACCAGTAAAAGTATTTTTATAGCAATTTTAGTATTGCTTAGCTACGGTGCAAATGCACAAAACAATGGAAAAGTAAGCGGAAAAGTAATCGGAAGTAAAGACAACAAACCTTTGGATTATGCATCCATAGCCGTTAAAAGTTTAAAAGATTCTAGCGTAGTGGGTTCTACCATTACAAATGCAACAGGAAATTTCGAGATTAAAAATTTAGCCGTCGGCAATTATAAATTGTACGTGGCTTTTTTGGGTTATCGAAGCATCACCAAAACCTTTAGTGTTACGGCAAATGCCTCAAATGTTCAATTGGGTAATATCGTTTTAGATGATGCTGGAATTGACTTGAATACGATTAATATAGTAGCAGAAATTCCTCCTGTAAATGTTAAGAAAGATACTTTAGAGTTTAATGCCAAAGCATTTAAAGTAAAAGAAAATGCGGTGGTTGAAGATGTACTTAAAAAATTGCCAGGTGTAGAAGTAGCCAAAGATGGAACGATTACTGCGCAAGGCGAAACGATTAAAAAAGTAAGAGTTGATGGCAAAGATTTTATGGGTTCAGACCCATTAATGGCAACCAAAAATTTGCCAGCCGACATGATTGATAAAATTCAAGTGATAGACGAACAATCCGAACAATCTAAGTTTTCGGGTGTAGATGATGGGAATAGAGAAAAAATCATCAACATTACCACTCTGAAAAATAAAAAGAAAGGCTACTTTGGGAACAATACTGTGGGCTATGGAAATGATAATTTGTATGACGTAAATATCAATGTTAATAAATTTAACAACGACCAACAAACGTCTATCGTTGGGCAATTTAACAATGTAAATAAACAAACTTTTACGCAGAATTTTGGCGGCGGCGGCGGTCGTGGTCAGTTTTTTGGAGGTACTCCACAAGGAATTACCACAACCAACTCTTTAGCAGCTAACTTTGCAGATGTTTATAAAAATCAAACTACCGTTAATGGAAGTTATTCATACAACAAAACCTCTCTTTTTAATACGTCTAACTCTTTAACACAAAATTTGTTAGCAGATAGAATTACAACGGTAAAAAACGATGCAATTAGCACAACCGATAGGTTAAATCATCGTTTCAACTTTATGATTGATACAAAATTAGACTCAACCACCACCATTAGAATAGAGCCTAACATTCGTTATACCACTACCGATGCCAACAGTGTAAATGTTTACAGCAGAAACCTAATTAGTTCTTTAACCAACGGTAGCCAAACGTTTTTAACCAAATCAACGGCGCCCGTGATTTCGAATAATTTGTTGTTAAGAAAGAAATTTAAACGTAGAGGGCGTTCTATTTCTTTGAATGTAAACACAAATTCAAACAATAGCGATGCGGATAATTACAATACCATTATTGATAAAGTAGAGGGAGAAAAAGATGTTAAAACAACACAACAACTGAACCAAAATGTAAGCAAATCATTTTCTAACTTCACGAGATTGGTTTATACTGAGCCTTTATCTAAGAAATTGAGTTTAGAATTGAACTATCAAAATGGATTTAACTTGGATAATTCCGACCGATTGGTGTATGATATCGACCCAACAACTGGAATACCAAATACGACTTCGAATGGCACGTATTCCAATCGTTTTGAAAACAAAATTTTCACCAATGCCTTAGGTTTTAGTTTTAATGTAACCGAAAAAAAATACAATTGGAACGTAGGTTTGGCAATTCAAAACGTAGGAAGGGATAATCTAAACTTAACTTCTGGTTCTTTGTTTACCCAAAACTTCAACAATTTAACGCCTTCGGCGCAATACAAGTACAACTTCTCGGCACAGAAAAAATTAAGTATCGAGTACAAAGGGACTACGCAACAACCTTCTATTTCTCAAATTCAACCTATCAACGACAATACCAATACGCAAAGTGTAATTGTAGGAAACAAATCATTGAGTCCTTCTTTTAACAATAATTTGAGAATAAGATTCAATAATTTTGACTTTGCAAACAACCGTTCGTTTTTTGTCTTCGCCTCTATCGATCAAGTGTTCGATGATTTTGCGAATGTAAGTAGCCTAATTACTGAAAAGTTAATTACTGACCCTACGGATGTAAATTATGGCAAAGCGAATCCAAATTATGGTAAAATTGCCAGTTCATTTGTAAACGTAAAAGGAAATTACAGTGGTCGTTTTTTTACGAGCATCGG
>JAIEMU010000217.1 GCA_019751895.1 Sphingobacteriaceae bacterium
GTGCTTGGCGTAATATAGTTGCGCATTTTTAGTTTTCGAAATTACAATTATATTTTAATTATTTTTTGATAAAATTTGTGGCACCCACTGGCGCAAGTCTTCCGTAGGATGTATGTGCTGAAAAAAATCAAACGGTCTGTGACCGCTAGATAATAAACCCTAATTTAGACTTAATGAAAATATACTGGCACATTTGCAAAATGCGCCAGTGGATATTCAGCTCGCAGATTTTTATCACTACTGCAACCCTTCAATTTTTATACTTTGTTGGTGAGAACATCAATAAGGGCAAAAAACATGAAACTCTTATTTCTAACATTACTTTCTTTCATGTTTTAAAATAACTAAGCACCAATAACCTAAAACTAACTATTTTCCTCATAATAGTAGGAGTAATCTATTCCTTTCATAAACATTTCTCGGCTGTTTATGTCAGTTGTTATGGCTCTTTTTATCAATTTCAACAATTCGCTACTATCAACAGTACTAATTATCATGGCATTCATGTAATTGTTTTTACTTATTTTGCTCCAATCCACACATTTTTTTAGGCGTTTTTTCAATATCAAATCCAGCCATACACGAGAGCTTCTGCCATTGCCTTCCATAAATGGATGAGCAATATTCATAGCACAATATTTATCTACTATTTCATCTAAATTAGTTTCTGGCATGGCTTCAATTTTTGCTAAATGTGTTTCTAAAGAATGTGAAGCTGTAAATTTATAGCCACCTTTAGAAATACTTTTGGTTCTTATTTGCCCTGCAAAATCATACAAGCCACCAAACAAATAAGCGTGAATTTGTTGCAAACCTTTAGTGGTGCCAACTTCTATGCTGTTTACAAAAGAACTTTCAAACAAGGCATAAGCTTTTGTTTTACTCTTACCATCTATGCTTTCATCGCTGTAAGTAAACCATTCAATAAATTTGTTCGCTTTTGTTCCAGGAAAAGTTTTACCCAAAGCAATAATGCCGTTATAGTCGAGCATATCGGCTAAACGCTTTTTGCCGTCTGGCGCAAGAAATTTCAACTGGGTAGTGGCACTAACCACTTGGCTGCCCTCTTTCTTTAACTTGGCTTTTAGGTATTTCCAATAATTTCGGGTTTTGGTATAGTCGTCTTGGTTGGTAAGCACAGCCACAATATCCAAGACAGAAAACCACCACTTGGCGTTTTGCTCATCCCATAAAGCTCGTACTTCACGGTCGTCAAAAAAACGAATGGATATTTTTTGCTGTTCGTTCATTATTTAATTATCGGTTTCGGCTGTTTCTATACTTTCGGGCTTTCCATATTCAACCAAAATATTAGCCTTTATTTGTGTTCTCTCCAACAAAGAATTTTAAGAAAACTAATCATACGTTGGGTAGGGCACTACTATTTTTTAAATAAATTGAGACTCTTATTACAAACATAGTTTAAATATCGTAGTTAAAAAAACGTAGTATAATCTTGTTGGTGATAACACCAACAAGGGCGGGAAATTGAGACCTCTCACTTTAAATATCGTAGTTTGAAGAAACGTAATATAATCTTGTTGGTGACAACACCAACAAGGGAGGGAAAAAATGGGGCTCTTTTTGTTTATTGTAAACCTTCAATTTTCACCGACACATTTCTTTTGGCAATATAGCGATAGTTAGGCTGAGAGGTGTCGAAATTTTAGATTAGACGGACTTGTTATTTATTTTTTTTCGTTTCTGATTTCAGTATGTCTGATTTCGCCACCTGTTGTACCTGTCTGTTTCGCAAAGAACAATACCGCAAAAGAAAAAAACAATGCGCCAACTGAAATTATAAGAGAATATTTTTTTTGATTAAAACTTGCCCAAAGTCCAAGCAAAGAAATACCTCCTAAAGTATAAGAAAGTATGGCGAATGTTTCTGCCGTTTCTTCATGACTTTCTATAAAGTTCTCAGTAACGCCACTTATTTTTTTTGCAACATCTTCAGCTCCTTCGCCAGTTGTCATGGCAATCATTGCAGCTAATGCTCCTAAAATAAAAATCATAAATGCAACCCGTTTCACTATTTCGGATTTTGAAATTAGTCCTGTAACCATTATGATTACTCCCACTATTGGGAAAATGATTGGTAAATGATTTACCACTAAATGCCAATGTGCTCCGTTCATATTATTGTTCTATTAAAAATTAAATATTTACTCCAAATAAGTACCCAACTAATGCAGATAGTACCATTGCGATTGTTCCCCATATTGTAATTCGCAAGATAGCTTTTTTAATGCTGGAGCCACCTGTTTTTGCAGATATAGCACCTAAAATGATTAAAAAAACGACTGTAAAACCATATAGCCAATATTCCATTCCTTTTACGGTTGTAAAAAGCACAACTAAAAGGGGTAATATGCCACCAACAGTAAAAGAAGCTCCAGAAGCCAAAGCGGCTTGTATGGGGTTTGCTTGACTTATTTCGTTGATGCCTAGTTCGTCTCTAATATGAGCTCCTAATGCGTCTTTTTCAGTCAATTCAATCGCTACTTGCATAGCTGTTTCTTTTTTTAGCCCCCGTTTTTCATAAATTTGAGACAAGATACTTAGTTCTTCTTCTGGCATTTCTTCTAGTTCCTTAATCTCTCTTTCAACATCTGCCTTTTCCGTGTCTGTTTGCGAACTTACTGAAACATATTCTCCAGCTGCCATTGATAAAGCACCCGCAACAAGTCCTGCTACTGTTGCCAATACAATAGGCTCTCTTGTCGAACTTGCAGCAGCAACTCCTATTGCAAGGCTAGAAATGGAAATTATTCCATCATTTGCTCCAAGAACAGCGGCTCTCAACCAATTGCTACGGTGAATATAATGGTTGTCTAAATAGTTGTCGATTGTTATCATTATATTTTGTTATTAATTTAGGTCATTCGTTACGCTTGCCACTAATTCACAGATACACACATAAGAGTACCTAAATTTAAGTTAAAAAGTTGAATGAATAGTAAAGTGTTTTCTATTTATTGCAAACCTTCAATTTTCACCGATACATTTCCTTTGGCAATAATCATAGCTACAATGGCGCTAGGCGTAAGGAAAATTTTGTTAGGTGCCAATTGGTTCAAAGAGCCATTAATTTTTACACCTTTCACAGGTTCATAATTGGTTAAATATTTAGCAGCCATTTTTTGTCCATCAGCCAATTGTGCGGCAATGCTAAATTTGCAATTTTCTTGTATTTTCTTCACAATTAAACCATGCAACAACCAATCGCCCATTTTTAATAGCGATTGTTTTGAGTCCAATACAAAGTCAATTTCATCAATCGAAATTTCTTGTTTTTCTACATTGTAAACAGGAATACCTTGCAGATAAATGTCACCATTGATACTTCCAGAAACATTTAAAGCTATAATCATTTTATCATTTTTGCCCCACATTTCTACCTTATTGATGGTAATCGCATATTTGCCTGATTCGAATTTTTTGCCTGCAAAATTTTGAGTAACCAAAGCTGCGGCTTGCTCGTAGGTGCTAAAGGCTGCAATGTTAGTCGAAAAAGTATTGTCTATTTTATCTACCGTTTGCAGTTTTAGCTTTGTTTTGTCAAACACCAAGGTAGGTTTGCGTCCCACCGAAGTTTCGATATATGATTTCATGCCTACACCAATGCTGATTTTATTTTTGGTAACCACAGGGTTGGTGGCAAACAATTCGGTAGGGGATATTCCCAACCACGCTTGGTAATCTTTGCTCAATTCCATCGGTTTTACCACTTGGTCTAAAGCCTTGAACACATAAGGACGCAAATCCATCGATTTTTCTAGGTTCTCGTCCACTATTTTTGCCAATTTACTTTTCAATAAAGCCAAGGCTGGATTTATAAAATAGGTAAAAGGCACATCCTTGCCCAAAATGCTCACCGTTGGGCTTTCTGCCCAATCTACGCCTTCGATATCGGTATTGGTAGCCAATTTCCAATTGTTGATGCTAATGCCTGCATTTAATTTAATGGTTCCATTTAGTTTTATTTCTCGGGTGTCGTAGGCCGAGATACCAAATTTTTCAATTCCATATCTTATTTTGGCTTCTATTTTCATCGGTAATTCGATGTGTATTTTACCTCCCTTATCGTTGATTACGATAGGTGCTTGCTTGAAAACACGAATGGTTAAATTGTCGTCTTCAATGTTTTTGTCTTCATACAGCAAACCATTCAAATTTTTGTTTACTTGATTTTGTAAGTCGCTAAGCGTAATTTCTAAAGGCAGATTGAGTGTTGAAGTTTCTTTTTGATACACCAAGGTTGAATTCTTGTAATCGGCATCGGGTCTCAAAGCTGCAATTTTTTTATGTGTGCCACAGGCCGATAAAACGATACTTGCCGAAGCTAGTAACAGAAAATGGTAAATATTTTTTTTCATCTTTATTGTTAATTTTTTTACCGAAGGTAAGTATTTTCAAACAGATTTTTGAATGTACGCTTTGTAGAAAATCAATAAGCCTAAAAAAAGCGAGAGTTGCCTTTCGCTTTGGTTATTTATCTATGATGAAATCTTTAGTGTAAAGCCTTTTTAAGGTTTTAAAAATACTGAAAATGGTTTGACATCTCAATAAAATCGTCTTTGATGTAAATCTAATTTGATAATGCACTATAGGTGGTAGTTAGATTGTGTAAATGCATTTGATGGGCTTTGAAAAACACTGAAATCATTTTTATGTCATAAATAGAAAAATATTAGTTGCTTATGCAATTATATAGTTAGCTTTGCAACCATATTCAATACAACTAATATTTAAAATAAAGATGGAGAAAATAAAAAGCGAGTTATATACATTTTTAACAGGGCAGGCATCTACGGCATTGGGGCGCAGATTGCAACGCAACTTAAAAAATGAAAATTTAGACATCAGCATCGAGCAATGGAGTTTGTTGTATCGTCTGTGGCAAAACGATGGGCAAACGCAACAGCAACTGTGCGAATCGACTTTTAGAGACAAGCCCAGCATCACCCGATTGATAGACAATCTAGAGAAACAAAACTTGGTGCTGCGGGTAGCCGATGAGAACGATAGGCGCATCAATAGGATTTTTTTGAACGAAAAAGCAAAAGATATACAAGCAAAAAGTTTGACCGCCGCCGATCAAACACTATCTGAAGCCTTAGAAAATGTAACCGACCACGATTTGGAGGTATGTAAGGCAGTGTTAACAAAGGTTTTGAGTAATTTAAAATAAAAGAAAATGAAAAACATACAGTTGAAAAAATACGCACTATTAACCTTGTGCATAGGTTTTTCATCCATCAGCATGGCGCAAATAAGCACCAGATGGATAGCCGAAAAAACCATCGAACATAGCTATAAGCTAAAAAACAAGCAATTGGAAATTGAACAAACAAAAATTGAACAACAGAGTTTGATGCACAAATATTTACCAACGGTAGAGCTAGACAGTAAAGTAGGCTACAATTGGATGGGTTTGCGCACCGATATTCCAAAGCCAAGTTTGCCTGCCGATAAATTATCCTTGTTGCCAAGTTCGGTGCTTACTCAATTGAAAAGCGAATTGAGTTTGTTTGACAAAATAGGAGGCGAAAAAGAATTTAATTTCAATAATTGGTTGGCAACTGCCAATTTAACCGCAAAATCATTGCTATTTAGTGGGTTTAAAATCCCGAATTTAAACCAAGCAGTGAAACAAAAAATAAAAGCCAATGAATACCTTTTGGAAGCCGATGCCCAACAATTGATGGTAGAGGTGGCGCAACTGTGCGACCAATTGGGTGTATTGAAACAAGTGAAGCTGGTGCTTGAGGAAAGTAAACAGCGTCTGGCATTGGAACAAAAAACCGCACAAGCGGCTTTTGATGCAGGTTTGATTACCGCCTTTGAACTGAACAAAATAGAGGTGGCAAAAGCGCAATTAAATAGTAAAATAGCCGATTATGAAGCCAAAAGAGAATTGGTGTTGCAAAAATTAGCACAGTTAAGCGGCGAAGATACATTGATAATTGCCCAATTGGAAACCAATTTGATAGCAAAACTAATAGACCAACAACAGCTAAACATCGACAACCGAGGCGAAATAAAAGCTTTAGACGCAGCCATAAAAGCCAACGAATACAAGCTAAAAGCCGAAAAATATTATTACCTACCCAAAGCAATGGCTTTTGCAAGTGTGCAATATATGGGCATTTATGACCAAAAGGGAACAACAAACATCGAAAACAGTAGCTTGATACAAAATTTAACAGGCAAAAGATACTTAGACCTACACGCCAATAGTTTGCAAATGGTGCCCAACACGGTGGTTGGTATCGGTTTGAAATGGGAAATATTTGACGGTTTTCATGGTCATCACGAGCAGAAAAAAGCAAAAATAGATATTCAAAAAACTCAAAACTCTCGCCAAGAGGCAAAAGAGCTTTTGAATTTGAACTTAATCAAATGCCAAACCGATTTGAAATTGGCAAACACACAAATAGCTTTAAAAACCGAAGAGCAACAAGCTGCCAAAAGAGCCTTAACTTTATCGAGCAAAGCCAATGAATATGGATTGATAAAACCAAGCGAACGCCTAGCCGCACAAACCGATTACGAAAGAAGTGTAATGGAATATTATCAAGCCATTGCCCAACAAAGAGCAAGCAGCATAAACTTATTGATGGCGCAAGGTAAACTTACTTTGGCAGCATTAGATTAAATTATTAAACATAAAATTTTTCATAAAAACATAAAATAACACAGCAGATGAAAACCATACACATCAGTTTATTCGCAGCCATAATGATTATGGTGAGCAGTTGCCAAAGCAACAAAATGACCAGCATAGAGGGAAAAGTAAAAAGAGAAACCTTGGGCGTTACCACAAAAATGGCAGGTCGAATTTTAAAAATATATGTAAGCGAAGGCGATCAAGTAAGCAAAGGTGATACCTTGGCGGTATTGGAATTGCCAGAGGTGAAAACAAAAATTAGTCAGGCAAAAGGCGCCGTACTTTCGGCCGATGCACAGTTTAGCATGGCTAAAAACGGAGCTACCGACAATCAATTGAAACAATTGGCTGCCAAGCAAAAAGCATTAAACGAGCAATTGAATTTTGCAGAGAAATCTTACTCAAGAATTCAAAAAATGTATAAAGATTCGCTGGTGTCAGGACAACAATATGACGAGGTTTTTGCAAAACTACAAGGTGCAAAAGCACAATATGCAGCCGTACAAGCCGAATGGGCAGAGGCACAAAAAGGAGTGAGAGCGGAACAAAAACTAATGGCGTTGGGGCAAAAAGATAGAGCATTGGGCGCTTTAGACGAAGCCAATGTGGCTTATAGCGAACGCTATATCATTGCGCCAGCTGATATGAGCATCGAAACCATCGCTTTGCACGAAGGAGAGTTGGCAACGCCGGGCTACACCCTTTTTAATGGTTATTTAATGAACAGCACTTATTTTAGAATTTCAATTCCTGAAAGCAGCATCAACCAGTATAAAAAAGGAGATGTGCTAGAATTGACCACCGCATTTGGCAATCAAAAGTTGAAAGCAAATCTGGTAGCCATCAAACAATTGGCAAAATATGCCGACATCACCAGTGCCTACCCTGATTATGTAATTGGCGAAGCCTTGTATGAATTGAAAGCCATTCCGCAAGATGTGGCAGCGGCGCAACAATTGTATGTGAACAGTACCGTACTTTTAGAACGTAAAAAATAAAACATATGAAAAGTTTCAGTCAGTTGTTGCTTAGAGAGGTCAAACTTTTTTGGAACAACAAGAGTATTCGTAAAATATGTATTGCAGGACCTATTGTATATGCCTTACTTTTTGGAGCAGTGTATCAAAAAGGAAAAGTAACCGATTTGCCAATTTTGGTTATCGACAAAGACAATAGCCCCAGCAGTAGTAAAATAGTAGATATGTTGGACGATAGCGAAACGCTAAAACCAACTTGGTTTACCTCTCAAAATGGAAATTATGAAACCCTGATTGCACAAAATGAATATGCGGCGGTGGTGATGATTCCTGATAATTTTGAGGCGCAGGTATTACAAACCAAATACCCCGAAATCGTAGTTGATGTAAATACCGCCAATGTGGTAACGGCCAATTATTCGTCGAAAGCCATTCAACAGGTTTTGGGAACATTTAGTGCTGGCGTAGAAATGGAAGGCTTAAAGAAAAAAGGCTTGCCTGCTGCCATTGCCCTTGAAAGGTATGAACCTTTTAAAGTAAACTACATTCGATTGTATAACCGAGCTGCCAATTATATGTCGTTTTTGTGGCCGGGAATGTTGGCAACCATTATGCAACAAATTTTATTGCTAGCCTTGGCGCTTTCCTTTGCGCAAGAATATGAAAACAAAAGTTTTGATAATTTGGTGCACCAAGGTCACGGTACTTTTAAATTGATTATGGTAAAAGTAATGCCTTACTGGTTGTACAGTTTCTTAGCGTGGCTGTTCTTTGGATTCATGTATCGCTTGTTTCAAGTAGATTTGGCAAGCAACACCCTCGCCATGTTTACCCTAGGGGCAGTGTTTGTGTTGGCGGTAAGTATGTTGGGCGTGGCGGTAAGTATTGCCGTACCTAGCCAACTAAAAGCCACCGAATTGCTCATGATTGTAGCGACACCAAGTTTTGTTTTGAGCGGCTATACTTGGCCCTTGAGCCAAATGCCCGTTTGGATACAATATGTATCTAAAACCATACCGCTCACACATTTTTTAGAAGCCTTTAGAAAATTACAAATGTATGGCGCCAATTTAAGTGACATACTTCCGCAATTAAAAATGCTGTCGTTACAAGCTTTAGTGTTTGGTTTGTTGGCTTTTGTATTGCTGAAGTTAAAATTTAAAGCCGTACATAGTAAAAGTTAAAATTTTATTTCGTAAACTTGTTTAGTGTTTATTTCATTGTAAACAATAAATG
Organism: Sphingobacteriaceae bacterium; assembly: GCA_019751895.1. Lineage (GTDB taxonomy): Bacteria > Bacteroidota > Bacteroidia > Sphingobacteriales > Sphingobacteriaceae > Pedobacter. The sequence goes on from JAIEMU010000217.1 coordinate 8,887, forward strand.
TTTTTGATTTACTGCTATCCCTTGGGTCGGGATAGCAGTTTTTTTTTTTAAGGCCGTTCTAAATTTTGCTATTCAGCAAGCACTAAGTTTTAAAAATGTTTCGATGGTTTCAAATTTGTTTTTGTATTGCTGAATTTATTCAATTGAAAATGAGACTTGCAATGCTAAAAACTGTTTTGAGATTGAATCTGCGTTTTCAAAGAAACCAATTAATATCTTTCTTTGGGAAGTATTTTTGTGTAAATTTGTCGCTATATTAATTGATTTGTGATAGCTACAGAAAATTTACAAAAAGGACTTCAAACAATTGGTTTTCAAATAAATGAAACCAAAGAAGACTCTATTGTATTTACTTCTGAACTTCAAAATTCAAACAAAAACCTTACACCTTTTCAAATTCTTGAATTAGAAAAGGCTATTTTGTTTAAAGCTGATGCTGTATTTTTTAGGTATTTTGAAGATAATCGTCCACCACTACCACAAGTATATATCTATGATAATTCAAGCAATAAATTAAATACCGACTATACTCAAATTCACAAAGAATTATGGAGTAGTTGCCATATTCCTACGTTTATCGTAATTGAAAATACAAAAATCAAATTTTTTGACAGTAGAAAACCTGTTTTAGTTCATTCTGACGGAAGTGTTTACACAAAAGAAATTGCGTTAATTGATTTAGATGACATCGCTCAATACGCAGACGTTTTAGAAAAGTACAATGCTGAAAAATTTAAAAATGGTAGTTTTTGGGAAAGTGAAGAAGCACACCATAATTATTTATATGGAAAAACGGCCTACAATAACTTAATAGACAAGTTAAAGGCATTTCGTAAAGAATATAAAAAAAGCAGTAAAATATCGGCTCAATTATTTGATTATGTTATTATCATCACAACTCTTATAAAATTTTTAGAGGAAAATGGTGTTGATTCTAACGGAGATAATTTGGCGAGTAAGTTTTTCCAAGAATCTGTAAAATGTAATTCCTTTATTGAAATTTTAAAACAGAAAAAATTAGTTGATATTTTAGAAAAATTATCAGCTAAATTTAATGGTGGAATTTTCAATCTGTCTGACGAAGATAAAACCGATTTAAAAGAAGCTGATTTAAGTCAAATCGTTACTTTTTTTGATACAAAAATTGATAGTAAAAGTCAATTAGTGCTTTGGGATTTATACTCATTTAAGCATATTCCTGTTGAGCTTATAAGTAATATTTACGAAGAATTTTTACCTGAGGAAGACAAAGGTTCGGTATATACACCTCATTATCTTGTTAATTTCTTAATTGACGAATGTCTGCCAATTCCAACAATAAACAACACTGTTTCTTACAATAGAAAAACGATTGACGTTAGTTGTGGTTCGGGGATTTTCTTGGTTAACTGTTTCAAACGACTTGTTGAAATATATAAAATAAACGAGTATTATAAAACCGACTCTTTACCACAAAAATTAGGTATAACTACACTCCAAAAAATATTAAAAGACAATATTTTTGGCGTAGATATAAACAAAAATGCTGTTGAACTAACAAAATTTAGTTTGCAATTAGCATTGTGTCAAATGTTGTCGCCTAAACAAATTTGGACAGAATTGACATTCCAAGATTTAGGAAAGAAAAATATTGTTCAAAGCGACTTTTTTGATTTTATTACCAATGAAAAAGTTGATGAAAACTTTGATTTAGTAATTGGTAATCCGCCTTTTAATCCACCACCTAAACTAGACGGAACAGAGTATAAAAATTCAGAATATTTTAATGAAGTTGTTGAAAAACATAAAATAAAACCTTACTCTATCAAAGATAGTAATGTTGCCTTGTTATTTCTTCAACTATCTACAAAATTGTTAAAGCAAGAAAGCGGTTTATTATGCTTAATTCAACCAGCTTTACCTTTACTTCACAAAAAAGATAATGAAATATTTAGACAGGAATTATTTTCAAATCACAATATTCTTCAAGTAATTGACTTTACTACGCATAGAAGAATTTTGTTTCCGTCTGCAACTATTCCAACTTGTGCAATATTCGTTGAAAATTCAACAAAGAAAAACGATAAAATTGCTCACGTTGTTATCAGAAGAACCAACCCAAGCAAAGAAAGGCTTTATTTTGAAATAGATACTTATGATGTCCATAGTGTAAAAAGAGAAAATGCTTCTTTAAATTACGCTTGGAAAAGTAATTTATTTGGTGGGTATAGATTATTCAATCTTGTTGAAAGAATAATATCGGGCAACAAATATGAAAAGGTAGAGAATATCATTAGTAAAGCTGAAACGCAACCGATAACAAACTATTCGCTATTAAAAATAGTGAACGAAAAAACTTTTCCTGCATTTGCAAAATCAAATAGTCTTAAAAAATATTTTGACAAATATTACAGTTTTCTTGTAGCATATATAGCCGGAACAAGTACAAGACAAGGAATAGACCGACCGTATGATGTATTAAAATCTGACTTTTTAAAGTTGCCTATACTTGGAGAAAATATATTAACCAAAGCAGATACTATTTTAGTAAATGACATTGCCGAATATAAAATTTCAGAATTCGGAAATGGAGAAAAAGCAGATACTAATAAAGAAATACAAGTAAAGACAAATAACAAGGTACCTAGTTCTTTGGTTGATTATTCAGATGTTTATTTAGAAGCTATAAATTCGGTGTATGATGTAAACAACAAGAAATTTAAATTAAAAACATTTTACAACACTTCTGCCTGTTTTATAATGCACTATGAATATAGTAATTCTGGCGATACAGTCGAAATTATTAAAAATAACAACTTCGATTTATCCACTTTAATAAGTGACAAAAAACAAACAATAAAAATTAAAAAAACATCACTGATATACAGTCAAAATCAAATATTTATTATAAAACCAAAACAGTTACGCTATTGGTTGAAATCTGTTGCT
>JAIEMU010000008.1 GCA_019751895.1 Sphingobacteriaceae bacterium
AGAAAATCAAAAAAAAATGACACCTCCTTTTTCAAAACCAGAATAAATGACAGCAAATATACCTCCTATTACGGCATCAAAACCTGACACCGCTTTCTTACGTTTACTTGATGTTTTAGAAACACTTAGAGCGCAATGTCCTTGGGATAAAAAACAAACCTTAGAAAGTTTAAGGCACTTAACAATTGAGGAAACTTACGAGCTTTCAGATGCAATTTTAAATCAAGATTTGAATGAGGTAAAAAAAGAACTGGGAGATGTGATGTTGCACTTGGTTTTTTATGCCAAAATTGCATCCGAAACCAAACAATTTGACATTACAGATGTTCTGAATGGTATTTGCGACAAACTTATCCATCGTCACCCACATATTTATGGCGATGTAGAAGCAACAACTGAAGAAGAAGTGAAACGCAATTGGGAAAAACTAAAACTCAAAGAAGGAAATACTTCTGTATTGAGTGGCGTACCTACTTCTTTACCATCGCTAGTAAAAGCAAGCAGAATACAAGAAAAAGCTAGAGGTGTGGGGTTTGATTGGGAAAATAAAAACCAAGTTTGGGAAAAAGTAGAAGAAGAATTACAAGAATTCAAGGACGAGTTTAATGTCTTAGATAACAAAGAAATAGATATTGAAAAAGCTGAGGCAGAGTTTGGTGACTTACTATTTTCATTAATCAATTACGCCCGTTTCATCAATATTAACCCTGAAAATGCCTTAGAAAAAACAAATAAAAAATTCATCCGTCGTTTTCAGTTTTTAGAAAAAAAAGCAAAGCAAAATGGAAAAGAATTACAAGATATGACCTTAGCTGAGATGGATTTATATTGGAATGAGGCTAAAAAAACAGAGTAATACTATCCATGTTTCTTTTTCTTATTCATAATTGCCTTTTGCCCAATTCCATAATTAAATGTTTTTGAATTACTCTCTTTTTTAGTGTGAAAAGCGGTATTCGTTTCCGACTCAGGTGATGCTACTTTTACGGTTCTACTCTTTATCGTAGATTTTTGTTTGGCTTGGGTCTCAATCTTCAATCCTTCAGGCAATTCTGCCAAGTCAAATTCTTTACCTACCAATTGTTCGATTTTAGAAACCGTAGTCAATTCAATATCAGTAGCAAAAGTTAAAAACAAAATATCATCGTTCAATTTCTTAACCATTCTACTTAAAAAAACTTCTTTTTTTTCTGGCAATTCGAGATGAAAAATAAATGGAATGTCCTCACATTCAAAATCTACCAAACCTTCATTGGCTACAATCAAAACTCTTGCTTCAGGTGTTTTTCTGAACTCTTCTAAGCTATCAAAACCTTGATCATCAAAAAAAAGCGGTTTATAAATGCTAAAAACATTTTCATCTTTGTGTTTTAAAAATTTTAAAACTTTTTGAGCGGTTAATTTTGTATTGACAAAAACGATAACTTTATTAAAAAACTCCTCATCTTTAAGCAAAAGACCAATTAAATTCAACTTGGTTTTAAAATTTATAACCTTATATAAAATTTGAGGATAGGTCTCAATTTGTTGATTTGCCAATTCCTTCACTTCAATTAACGTTGGTAATTTCATAAATGGAGAAATCATGTGCTGTAATTTATCATGATTTACTTCACTAAAAACCAAGTGTTGACATTTTTGCGCACTGTTTGCCAATTCTACCACGGGCAGTTGCATTCCATTTTTGATAATTAAATCAGCATCATCTACCACAAACATTTCTAATTTATTCAAATTCAAACCTAGTTTCAAATAAATAGCTCTAGCTCTGCTAGGTACCGAAACTACAATATCTACACCGTCGGTCAACTCATTTATCTGTCCTTCAATACCACCATCAGGGTAAACACCCACAATACGAATATTATCGTTAATATTCAATAAGTTAAATCTCTCTACAACCTCAGCTACTTTTTCTTTATCAGGAACTAATATCAAAGCCCTTGGCGCTTCATCGCTTGTGTATTTTATTTTAGATAAAACACCTAAAACATAAGACGTTGTTTTTCCAGAGCCTTCAGGTGCAATAACGGTAAGGTCTTGTCCACCAACAATTCTAGAAATCGTTTTTACTTGCACCTCTTTAGGCGTTAAATAACCTGCATTGGCTACACTAGAGCGCAATGATTTACTTATTTTAATGTTTTCAAAACTCACGATATTGAATTAATTTAGTTAGAAAATTCAAAAATACATAAAAAAAATAGGGTTAAGGTATGTTTTCATTATATTTGAACAACCAAAAATCAAAAATTATGAAAAACATCTCTTTAATTCGCAAAGCTATGTTTGTGTTAAGTATTGTATTTTTCACAAATCAAGCCAATGCTCAAGATGCAATTGGCAATTTATTTAAATCAGGACCAGATGATGCTGGGAAATTAATCAATGCCTATTTAAACCCGCTATTTACAAGCTTAGGAACGGGATTAAATTCAGGTTGGTCGAGTACAGCAAAAACTAAAGGTACTTTAAAGTTTGATATAAAAGCAGGCGCATCCTTTGTGTTTGTTCCCAAAGAAAATCAAAGCTATAACTTAAAAGACTTAGGACTAACAGGTATTGTGGGAGAAGGTAGCGGTCAAACTATTTTCGGAAACAACAGCCCAGGCGACATCATCCAGTTGCAAGACAAGAATAATCTTAAAAATCCAATTTCTGCAGGCAAACTTCCTTCGGGTTTAGGTGTTAATTTTATGCCTATTCCACAAATTCAATTAACCGTTGGCTTGCCTAAAAACATAGATTTATCCTTGCGTTTTGTACCTACCCTCAAGTTAGGCGATGATGGCGGACAAATAGGTATGTTTGGTATTGGTACAAAAATAGAACCCCTACCTTTAATTTTAGGTTCTAAAATGAAAGCCTTACCTTTTGACTTAGCTATTGCTGCTAACTACAGTCGTTTCAAATACAATATTAAACCAAAATTCGACGGCGCAAACAACGGAAACCAAGAAGTAAGTTTGAATGTAAATGGTTACAATATAGATGCCATTTTTTCAAAAAAAATAGCTTTTTTTACTCCTTTTGTAGCTTTCGGATACAACAATGCTAACGCTTCGGTTGTTGCAACCGGAAATTACGCATTCACTACTGTTGCGGGTAGCACAACCTTTGATGGAAGCAGCATAAATTTTTCAAATACCCCTACAAAAAATGCGCAAGCTACATTAGGATTTGAATTGCACTTTTTCTTTGTTAAATTCTATGCTTCTTACACTGCCGCAAAATATAACTTTTTCAACAGCGGTATTGGTATTGGCATCGGCAATTAATCATTTTTTTCAATATAAAATGCAATTACCCAGTCCTACACAACAATTAAACCACGAGTTTATTTCTCAATTATGGGTAAAAAGAGATGATTTAATAGACACCTTTGTATCAGGAAACAAATGGCGTAAACTAAAATATAGCTTAGAAAAAGCTAGATTGGAAAACAAAAATCATTTGATAACTTTTGGTGGTGCTTTCTCTAACCATCTCTTGGCAACTGCGGCAGCAAGTGCAAAAAACAATTTTACTTGCACCGCTTTTGTGAGAGGCGAAAAGGTAGAAAACGAAATGCTTATGCTCTGTAAATTGTTTGGCATGAGCTTAATTTTTGTAGATAGAGAAATTTACAAACACAAAAAAATACTTTTTGACACTCATTTTGGAAAAGATGAAAATAGTTTTTTTATAAATGAAGGTGGTGCAAGCGAAGAAGGTGTATTAGGTTGTTGCGAAATCATTTCGGAGTTGACTGATGTGTATGACCATATCTTTGTTGCAGCAGGTACAGGTACTACCGCAGCTGGACTATTGAAGGAAATTAATTTAAAAAAATTAACCACAAAATTACATGTAATACCTGTTCTAAAAGGTGGAGATTTCATTACCGAAGAAATCGAAAAATATGAGCCTAACACCTCTCAACTTACTTTACACACCGATTATCACTTTGGTGGTTATGCAAAAACAACTCCTAAATTAATCGAATTTATGAAGCATTTTATCTCTAGCACTGGTTTGATGATAGATCCCATTTATACTGCAAAAATGTTTTTTGCAATTGATGATTTGGCTAAACAAAACTATTTCAAAAAAGACGAAAAAATATTAGCCCTGCACACAGGAGGCATATTTGGTGTTTTGGGAATGAAAGACAAATTTTAGATTTCATATTCTTCATTTTTAAAAACTTAACCCATTGTTAAATTTTTATTAAAAAAACCAATCCATTGAATAAATAAAATAATTGATTTACCTTTGAGATAAAAAATAAAACATGGAAAACCTAAACTTCAATTTCAGTCAAATTATATCAACGACAATGGTTTTATTTGCCATTATCGACATTTTAGGTTCTATTCCCATCATTATTGAATTGAGAAAAAAAGCTGGACACATTCAATCTGAAAAAGCATCTTTAGTGGCTGCTCTTTTAATGATTCTTTTTCTTTTTGTAGGTAAATCTATTTTAGCGGTAATTGGGGTCGATGTATCTTCTTTTGCAATTGCGGGTTCATTTGTAATCTTTGCTTTGGCTTTAGAAATGACCTTTGGTTTAACTTTATTTAAAGATGATGCACCTGATACAGTTTCTATCGTTCCTTTGGCTTTTCCGTTAATTGCTGGCGCAGGAACCATGACCACCTTACTATCTTTAAAAACGCAATACGATACCGAAAATATTTTAATCGGCATTCTATTAAATATACTTTTTGTGTATTTTGTATTAAAAAACACCACAAAACTAGAAAAGCTATTTGGAAAAACTGGTTTAAATATTTTACGTAAAGCGTTTGGAATTATACTTTTAGCTATTGCTATTAAATTATTTAGAGCCAATACAGGCTTATAGTTTATTCGCTATATTTCTAATCATTCCTTTAAAAATAAAAGCATGAAAGGGCAAAACCGAATACCAATACAACCTACCCATTAATCCTAAAGGTCTGAAAGTTGCCGTTTGTAAGAGTGTGTTGTTTACAATTTTAAATTCCAACCAAGCCTCGCCAGGTAATTTCATTTCAGCATAAAGCAATAATCTTTTTTCCTGCTTATTGGCAATTAATACCCGCCAAAAATCAAGTGCTTCACCATTTTTTATATCTAGGTCGCTCCTACGCCCTCGACGCATACCTACCCCACCGAGCAACTGATCTAAGAAACCTCTAATTTGCCACAGCCAAGTTGCATAATACCAACCTGTGTTGCCTCCTATTTTCCAAATGTTATTCAAAACTTGCGTTTCGTTGGTTATTTTGACATGTCTAAAATCTCTAAAACAACCATTTCGAGGAACTTCTACATAGCTTGAAATTCCATTTTTCAAAACATCGCTCGTTTGAGCATCCTTCCAACTGGATAGGATTTGATTTTGTTCAATTTTATCAAACGCCAATTTAATTGCGGTATCATAATCGATGCACTTAATTTGCAGTCTTTCAGCAAGATTATTTGGTTTACAAACCACCTCAACTTTCATGCTGTGTACTAAATTAGTTGCCAAATAATACGAGGTGGCGGTCACAAAATACAACCAATAGGATGATATTTTGGGTGTCATAACTGGAACTACATAAATTCGTCTTTTGAGTTTTCTCACTTTGGCAAATCGCAACAACATTTCTTTGTAGCTTAAAACCTCTGGTCCACCAATGTCGTAATTTTGACCATAAGCATCCTCTAAACCGATTACTCCAATTAAAAAATCTACTACATTTCGTATCGCAATGGGTTGACATTTAGTATTGAGCCAAATTGGTGTAATCATAATAGGAAGTTTTTCTACTAAATCTCGAATAATTTCAAAAGATGCACTTCCTGAACCCAAGATAATTCCTGCCCTTAAAGTCGTTAAAGCAAAAGTAGCTTCGCCCAATATATTTTCAACATTTTTACGGGAAGATAGATGCAATGAGAGTTCTTTTTCATTCACAATACCACTCAAATAAATCACTTGTTTGACATTGGTATTCTCAATGCAAGTCTTAAAATTTAAAGCACAAACATCTTCCATTTCCCCAAAATCACCTGATTGGGTTGCCATTGAGTGGATTAAATAATAAGCAACATCAATGTCTTTTGGAATATTAATTAAAGTCGATGGCTCTAAAAAATCAACTTCGACAACAGACAGTTGATTTGAAAACTCGCTTGTGTATTGAAAGCGGTTGACATCTCTCACGCAACAGACCACATGGTGGCCATTTTGAAGCAACACAGGCAACAAGCGCTGTGCAATATACCCTGTAACGCCTGTAAGTAAAATTTTCATTTTGACAAAACTTAGATTAAAATTTTCCGAATTTTTGTTCTACCGCAATCGTACGATAATCAAAAATCTGCTTCAATTGCTTTTTGATAATCAAAGTATTAGCTATCGCTCCCAAAAAACCTAATGGCGGTTGATAGGTCACAATATCGGTCATCAAAACTCCACCTTCAATTTCTACAATTTTGTGTTGATGGTGCCACATTTTATACGGTCCTATTCTTTGTTCATCCACAAAGTATTCTTGAAACTTCACATGTGTAATTTCAGTCATCCAATCCAATTCTATCCCCAACAATGGACTTACTTTGTAGGTAATAATCATACCAGGATACATTTTTGCATTACCAATGTCATTGGTAACTCTAAAACCCATGTGTGGCGGTGTTATGTCTTTTAAATTATTTGGAGAGGATATAAAATCCCATACTTGCGCCAAAGTAGCAGGTATTTTTTGGGTTTGATGCAATTGGTAAAAAGCCATATTTTTTTTATATAAAAGTATAGATTATTTTAGTCAAAAACATCGCATTTCAATCTATTTTTTGATAAACCTTGCCACAAACATCGTGTCCGCTTTGTGCTGATAGCCTTTCACTATCTCCATTTTTTGAAGCTCCAGAGGCGTGTTTTGAATTAAATAATCTACTATTTGTTCATTTTCTTGTTTAAAAACCGAACAAGTGATATAAATTAGAGGTTGTCCTATTTTCAAATGTTTAATTACATTGGTCGCAATTGTTTTTTGTAACTGGGTAAAATATTCAATTTTAGACGCGTCAAAATAGCGTAAATTTTCGGGAGAACGTCCCCAAGTACCCGAACCCGAGCAAGGTGCATCTAAAATTATCCCATCAAATTGGCTATCAAATCGCTTTTCATCGGTTGGTTTTGTTAAATCAATTACTTTTTTTTGATATTTTTTTATCCCTGCGAGTTTAAATCTTTCATCAAGATTAAACAAAATACTTTCTCGCACATCGCTCACCAACAGGCTGACACTTGGTTCAAATTGATGCAACAACAAAGATTTTCCGCCAGATGCCGTGCAACAATCCCACCAAAAATCATTTGCTTTAGGCTCGAAATACATGCCTGTTTGTTGAGAAGATAAATCTTGTACTTCATATAAAAATTTATCCCCTATTACTTGCTCTAGTTTCGTTGCATTGGGCAATGCTAAACTGGTTTCCGACAATTGCTCGACCGCTATATCTTGTTTTTTTAAATGCCGAATTAAATTTTCGATTTGCTTAGACGGCACACGAATGAACAAATTGGGCTGGGTAAAAAACGAAAGATAAAACACCTCATCTTGAAGTGCTGCTGTCAAATTATCTTTAAATTGAAAAACTGCACTCAAATCAAAATTGGGATATATTTTTTGAACACATTTAACTTTTTCGGGCACAGAAAGTTGAATTTTATCCACCAAATTCGGCAAATAATGTTCCACAACCAAACTTGAAGTTTGATTGCAAAGAAAGTCGGCAATTGCCAAACGTGAAATATTATCCAAATCAATTAGAATATTTCCTAATCTAAAAAAACTAAACAAATAGCGATTTGCCCATCTCCTATCCGATGACCCCATCTGTTTGTTTTGTTTAAAAAATAAAGCTAAAAAACGATGCAAAGGCAATTTACCATCGTAGTTAGCTACAATATTTTCAAATGTTTTTAATTGGTGTACAAGTTTCATATTTTAAAAATAGAATGCCCCAAGATTACACAATCTCGAGGCATTTCAAGGTCTTTGATTTCAAAGAATTATTCCCACTCAATGGTTGCAGGTGGCTTAGAACTAATGTCATAAACCACTCTATTTATTCCTTTTACTTTATTGATAATCTCATTCGATATTTTTGCTAAAACTGGATAAGGCAAATGACACCAATCGGCAGTCATCCCATCAACAGATTCAACAGCACGCAAGCAAATTACATTTTCATACGTACGTTCATCACCCATCACGCCCACCGATTGAACTGGTAAAAATATCGCTCCTGCTTGCCAAACTTTATCGTACAATCCTTCTTCTTTCAAAATATTGATATAAATCGCGTCAGCTTGTTGTAAAATAGCCACCTTTTCTGCTGTTACCTCTCCCAAAATTCGTATTGCCAAACCTGGACCTGGAAATGGGTGACGTCCTAAGATAAAATGTTCTAAACCTAAAGATTTACCTACTCTTCGTACCTCATCTTTAAACAAGGTGTTTAACGGTTCTACAATTTTAAGTTTCATAAAATCAGGCAAACCACCCACATTATGATGTGATTTGATGGTTGCAGATGGTCCTTTTACCGATACCGATTCGATAATATCAGGATAGATAGTGCCTTGCGCCAACCATACCACATTTTCTATTTCATGAGCAGCTGCATCAAACACTTCGATAAAAACTCTACCGATGGCTTTGCGTTTCAACTCTGGGTCTTTTAAACCTGCCAAATTGCTCAAAAACAAATCTTTGGCATCAATGCCTTTTATGTTTAATCCTAAATGTTTGTATTGTTCTAAAACGCTCTCATATTCATCTTTGCGTAATAATCCATTATCTACAAAAATGCAATGTAAATTTTTGCCAATTGCTTTGTGTAGTAAAATAGCTGCTACACTGCTATCTACCCCACCCGAAAGTGCCAAAACAACTTTATCGTCGCCTAATTTTTCTTTCAAGGCAGCAATGGTCGTTTCCACAAATGCATCTGGTGTCCAATTTTGTTGGCATTTGCAAATGTTTACCAAAAAGTTTTCTATTAATCTTTTTCCATCGGTGCTATGCGTTACCTCTGGGTGAAATTGTATAGCATAAATGTCTTTATTTTTGACTTGATAACCCGCCACAGCTACTTGATCTGTGCTCGCTATAATTTCAAAATTATCAGGCACTTTAGTAATGGTATCTCCATGACTCATCCACACTTGTGAATTAAGGTTAATTCCATTGAATAATGAATGAGAAGAATTTACAAAGTTCAGATTTGCTCTACCATATTCTCGGTGTGCCGAGGCTTGTACTTCTCCACCAAACTGCTGAGCAATGTATTGTGCTCCGTAGCAAACTGCCAAAAGTGGAAAATTTGTAAATAAGTTTAAATCCACTTGAGGTGCATCCTCTTGACGAACTGAATACGGGCTTCCCGAAAGGATAACACCTTCTACATCTTCACCTAATACAGGGATATTATTGAATGGGTAAATTTCGCAGTAAACATTTAGTTCACGTACTCTACGGGCAATTAATTGTGTAAATTGAGAACCGAAATCTAGAATGACAATCTTTTTTTGCATGTGCAAATTTAGCCATAAGATTTGGATAATTGAAACGCTAAAAAAAAATAATCAATTTTAGATTATCCGATATATTTGATAAACCAAATTATACCATTGCTTTGGTAAGTAACTCTTGAACCATAAAGACCTGCTGGTCTCATGGTGCTGCTGTTAGACAAAACCGAAGCCACATCTGGTGTAGAAATGGTTTCTATATTTCCGTTTTCGGGTACGATGGTTACACTTCCTGTAGAATCTACGGAGCGGTGAAATGAAATTTCTCTACCTTCGAACAAAGAAGCATCAGGCAGAGTAATAAAGATACTACCGCTACCTGTAATAAAAATCGTTTCGTCGCCTTCTAAAACCGTGTAATTGGTAGATTTGATTACAATTTTAGCTTTAGGTTTGGTTTTCAAAACCCCAGTATTGGCATCTATCACTACTACTTTATCTGTATTTGCGGTTGATGCTTGCAAACCTGTGATGGCTAAAGTTTTATTGACATCGGTAGCAATGCTTGTTGAAAAATCAAGTTTCCCTCCTAGTTGCACTTCGCCATTGGCTTGTGTCAAACCATTGTAGGCCGCAGTTAGAACCGAGGCGGTAGCCGATTGACCGTTGATGGTTTGGGTAAGCAATCCGTTTTTAGCGGTTAAAGATTGGCTATTGATAATTGTTGCCGAAGTGGCTACACCATTTACGGTGCTAATTAATTTATTTTCTTGTGTAGAAATTACAGGAATTAAAGCCCTTAAATTTAATGCGTTGCTTTTTTCGCCGTTGATACTGGTCATTAGATTGGTACCCGAAAGAACATTGACTACACTCAACACATTGTTTGATGAACTTAAAGCGGTATCGACCACCACCCAGCCTTCACCATTCCAATAATACAAACCGCTACCATCTAAAGTGCCTGGAAAAAGTGCTGAATCGGTAAAACCAGCGGCTCGGGTATTGATGTTGTAAACCAACATCCCTGCTACTTGTTGGTCGCCTGCTAAACTCCAAGAGGTGGTATTTAGCAAAATAACACGTGGCAAAAGCAAACCTTTGTCTAAACTTTCAAGCTCTAAAATAGCACTTTGATTAAGTTCGGTTGAATTTTTGCCAATTTTTGTTTGCGCCTGCGCCGAATAGGCAAAAGCGAACACAAAAAACAACATATATAAAACCGTTTTTTTCATCTTAAAAATTAACACACAACAAATGTAAATATTAATAATACAAAACATTGCATAAAGAATGTAACATTTTTGATACAATTGAAAGTTTTTTTTTAACGCAACGCTTTGATAAACCAAACACTTCCATTGCTTTGGTAAGTTACGCTTGAACCATATGCATTGCGGGAAGAATAACTACCATATACAAGTATTGCACTTGTATCAAGAGGTGATGCAGCTGCTATATTATTATTTGTACTACTGGCTATTCTAGGTATAGCTTCTATTTGTCCACTACCTGAAACATTAATAGTAATTGTAGCACCATTGTTTGCTGCCCGATGAAAAGTGACCTCTCTACCCATTGATGATGCCGCTGTTGGTAGAGTGTATGTACAACCACTTGAATTGGAGATATAAAGTGTTTGATCTGTTGGCTTAACAAGATAAGGGCAAGCTGTGCCATTAGGTATATTAGTAACTGAATTAATTTGCTGAGTAGTTAGTGTTCCGTTAGGTTCTACTGTCAATACTTTAAAAGCACCAACTAAAGTAGTCGTTTGTTGCAAACCTGTAATAGCTAGAGTATTTATAGCGGTGGTGGTAAGAACGGTAGCTTGTGAAAGGGTTCCACCTAATTTCAAATCGCCGTTGGTGTTGGTAATACCGTTACTAGAAGAAATAAATGGGGTAAGCGGTTCCCATTTTCCTGCGGCGCTGTATCGGTAATACCCTGGTCTTACATCGCCAGTGGTAGCGGTGTTTAAAACCGTTAAACCTTCGGCAGGTGTAACCACTATTGGACTAATGTTGGCGGTGCTGGTTAAAGCTACACGAGGCAACAAGATACCTTTGTTAGTAGAAGATACCTCCAAAACAGCACTCTCATCGGGTGCGGCATTGCCGATGCCTATATTTCCCGCAGGTGTGGTAACATTACCTGTTAGGTTTTGACCGAAAATTAAATTAGCAATATTGAGTT
>JAIEMU010000037.1 GCA_019751895.1 Sphingobacteriaceae bacterium
AGTCCGTTTTCCTTTTCTTTTGGGTAAAAAAGAAATTCTTTTGGTCAGTTTTCCTTTTCTTTTGGGTAGAAAAGAAACTCTTTTTCGCAAAAAAGAAACTCTTTTTCACAGAAAAGAAACTCTTTTTCGCAGAAAAGAAACTCTTTTCCGCCCTTGTTGGTGTTATCCACCAACAAGTATTTCACTACGAAAACCAACAAGCGTTTAGACCCTTCGTATCCTCAGGGTGACAAAAAGGGATAATATCAGCGTGAAATAAAAATCTGTTTTTATCCGTTTCTTCCGTTCAATCCGTGTTCCCTCTTACCAGCTATCCACACGAAATAAAAATTTGATTTTACAGTATTCAAACGTGCTAAAGAAATTTAATTCTATACAAAGTAATAATTAAATATAATATTCTTAATTAACAATAAAATACAAAATTTAAAACTATTTTAAATACTTTTGAATTGTAAAAACATTCGAAATGAAAGAGATAGAAAACAGAATCCAGAACCAAGTTGAAGAAAAGTTAGCTGCGCTAAAACAACACATCGAAATCGCAAGAAACAATTTTATAGGTTATCCTGTATCAAAAGATTTCGATTATTCGGAGATTTATGATTTCTTAAAATATCCTATAAACAATATAGGCGATCCTTTCAACGACAGCACCTATAAAGTTCAAACCCATGAAATAGAAAGAGAAGTAGTTGGTTTTTTTGCCAAATTATTTAGAGCCGACCCCAAAGATTATTGGGGATATGTAACCAATGGAGGTTCGGAAAGTAATTTATATGGTTTGTATTTGGCTCGAGAATTGCACCCAAAAGGAATGGTTTACTATTCCGAATCCACACATTATAGTGTGCGCAAAAATATACATCTACTCAACATTCCAAGTATTGTAATTCGCTCGCAAGAAAACGGAGAAATTGATTATGAGGACTTTGAAAACACTGTAAAAATGAATCGTCACAAGCCTGCCATCGTCTTAACAACCTTTGGCACCACCATGACAGAGGCAAAAGACGATGTATCGAAGATAAAATCGATTTTGAAAAAACTAGCCATACAAGACAATTACATTCATTGCGACGCTGCCTTAGCAGGAAGTTTTGGGGCTTTTATGGAACCGAAAATCCCTTTCGATTTTAAAGATGGCGCCGATAGTATCTCAATCAGTGGGCATAAATTTATCGGTTCTCCAATTCCTACGGGTGTAATTGTGACCAAACGCTCAAACAGAGACCGTATTGCAAAAGGAATATCTTACATCGGCTCTTTAGACACCACCATAACGGGTTCGAGGAATGGACATTCGCCACTGTTTTTATGGTATGCAATCAAAAAAATGGGTGCTGAAGGCTTACAAAAAAGATACCTTCATAGCTTGGAAGTGGCTGAATATTGCGAAAAGAAATTAAATGAAATTGGTGTAAAAGCTTGGCGAAATCAAAATTCGATAACTGTGGTTATCGAAAAACCGAATGCTGAAATAAAAGAAAAATGGCAATTGGCTACTGAAGACAACATTTCTCATATCATTTGCATGCCCAATGTAAGCAAAGCGCAAATTGATTCATTTATTTATGACGTGCAAAATTGCGAGAAAAAAATCGAAGAACCCTTTGAATTTACTTTCTAAAAAGCAAGGCTTCATGCCAAAATAGTTTATTTTTGCGGAATGTTGATAGAGAAGAAAGAAAGAATTATTTTAGGCATCGACCCTGGAACTTCCATCATGGGTTACGGGGTGATTTTAGAAAAAGGTAGCAAAATAGAACTCATCACTTTGGGTATTGTAAGGATGGACCACCTAGACGACCATTATTTAAAACTCAAACGCATTTTTCAAAAATCAGTTGATTTGATAGAACAATATAAACCCGATGTGTTGGCAATTGAATCTCCGTTTTACGCAAAAAATATTCAAGTAACTTTAAAACTAGGCAGGGCGCAAGGTATTGCCATGGCTGCCGCCTTAAACAAAGATATTCCTGTAACCGAATATGCGCCTCGAAAAATAAAACAAAGCATCACCGGAAGTGGAACAGCTAGCAAAGAACAAGTTGCTGCCATGTTGCAACGTTTACTGAATTTCAAAGAAACTCCCGAATTTTTAGACGCTACGGATGGTTTGGCAGTTGCCGTTTGCCATGCGTTTCAAAAAGTAAACACCAACAGCAATTCAAAATCCTATTCAGGTTGGGAGGCATTTGCCAAAGACAATAAAAAACGATTGAAATAATGTCCAACTTATTGCAAGCCATTGAAATTGCCTACTCGCCTGCTGGCTTTCAATTTGATAATTTCACACCAGAAACAGAAAGCACGGAATACAAAGCCGCTGATTTTAAGTTAAATCAGCACAAAATCAAATACCGTGAAGCTAAAATAACGCCAACTAAGGTCGGTTTGTTTGTTACTTTTTGGAAAAGAAATACCCAAAAAATTACCGAGCCTTATACAATTGATGATGATTTTGACTTTTTAATTATAGGTGTCGAAAATGAAAACAACTTCGGACAGTTCATCTTCTCTAAAGCCACTTTGTGCCAAAACGGGATTTTATCCCACAGCACAAAAGAAGGTAAACGAGGTTTTAGGGTTTATCCGCCTTGGAGCGAAACCACAAACAAACAAGCACAAAAAACCCAGCAATGGCAATGTGATTTTTATTTTGAAATTTCAAACGATGAAAAGATAAATAGCAGCAAACTGAAAATGTTGCTATAAAAAACCAATTTAAGGCTGAGCTTCAATTTGAGTAGCGAAGATTTTCCAACCATTAGCTATTTTATAATCATTAAGCACATTGATTGGATTTTTAGGTACATAAATTTTCATCGACGAAGGTGTATAATCAAAAACATTAGACCCAAAAGTGGGCGGTCTTGTAGCATTGATGGTGACAGAAGTTAGCACACTACAGCCCGAAAAAAGAGCATTTCCTATATTGCTTATCCCACTTGGTATTGAAATAGACTGCAACATTGTGCAATTAGAGAAAGAAGCATAACCTATACTCAAAACACTAGAAGGAATATCAATTGAAGTTAGTTGTTGACATTCTTTAAAAGCAAAAGAACCTATACTGGTTACACTCAATGGTATTTTTATGCTGCTCAAATTACTACATCCTGCAAAAGCATAATTACCTAAGGATTTCAAACCCTCGGGCAACGAAACACTTTTGATAATAGGATTTGGAGTGACCACTCCATTGCGCACAGACCCCAAAATCCCCACTACTTTTTTTCGATTAATCGAAATCGGAATTACAATGTCTTGGTGTTGTAGCTCATTAAAATTTACAATTTGAACACCATCTCCTAATTCATTGGTTTCAAATTCAAAAAGCGTTTTCCACTTAGCATATATGGTCATAGATGCTGTAATTTTTTCATTAGCCGCAACAAACGGCTTTGTCATTTTTTCATCTTTAAACCATCCATCAAAAATACAACCTGTTTTCACAGGCGATACCAAATTGATAATCGTACCACTTTTAACCGTTTGACTTGGTATATCGGTTCCATAATCTGTATCAAAAATTACGGTGTAATTTATAATGGTTGGGCTAGTAGGTTTTGTTTCGTTAGGTTTAGAATCTGTTTTTCTAATAATTTTATCGTCGTTTTTACACCCAAAAAAGAATGTTAAGCTTAAAAAACCTATTAAAAAAAAATAAAAAATATTGAATTTCATGTTACACTTTTAATTTAAAAATATTGACGAATATACATTTTAACTAGCAGAAATTACATTCCGCTAAAATTATGCTTTCATCAACCCAATCACCTTTTCTTTTAATTCTTGCGTAGTTAATTGGGCGTCTAGCCAATGGATATTCACGCCGTCTTTTTCCATTTTTCTAAAGAAAGTTTCTTGTCTTTTGGCAAACTGACAAATGGCAATTCCCAATTTCTCTTCCATTTCGTGGTAATTAATCTCCCCCTGCAAATACATGCTGATAAATTTATATTCTAAGCCATAAAATATAAGTTTATCGTAACAGACACCTTGCTGATGTAATCGTTCTACCTCTTCTATCAAACCGTTTTTTAAACGCAGTTTCAAGCGATTTAAAATATTAATTCTTTGATTTTCTCTTTCGTTTTTAAGTCCTACAACGATAGGTTTAAAATCTACTTTTTGAACTTTAGGCAATTCATTGCTTATCAAAAAATCCGCAATTTCAATTGCTCTAATCAATCTTTTTGAAGAGCTTAGGTCTGCATGTTGTGTAAATTCGTTTGGATATTCTTTTAATCGTTCAAGCAAATCTTGTTTCGATAAACAAAGTAACTTTTCTCTCAAAATCAAATTGCTTGGCACCGCCGTAAACGCTTGATTTTGAAACAAACTATGGATATACATCCCCGTTCCACCACAAAGAATGGCTTGTTTTTTTTGTTGAGTAATGGAGATAAAGGAGGTATAAAAATCTTCTTTAAAACGATTTACATTATAGCTTTCGCCAGCAGGCAAAATATCAATCAAATGATAAGGTACATCGGCATATTCTTCCAAATCTTTGCCCGTTCCAATATCCATCCCCGAAAAAACCTGACGACTATCGGCGCTGATAATTTCACCATTTAGGGCCTCAGCTAATTGAACTGCCAGCTTTGTTTTGCCCGAGGCAGTAGCTCCTAAAATCACAAGAAGTTTATTCTCACTCATCTTTTATAAATACAAAATATATTTACTACTTCCTGTATTAAACACTTTTTTAAAATGATTTTGAATCAAAAAATCTTCAAAATTCAATTCATCTTGACCTTCAAATTGTTGTTTGATGGCTTTGGGTATGCGATGCAAAAAATATCTTTCATTGCTTATGGTATCTACCCAAAGTTCAGCCGCATCTTTATCACTAACATGCTTAAAACCAATTTTTAAATAACTATTTCCCCTCGACCAATCGTTATCTACATAACTCATTACATCGTTGGGTTGGTAGGTTTTAATGAAAAATTGCAACAACTTACTAAAACCACCCACAACCGAACAACCATTTTTATTTGCAAAACGAATCAACTCAGCTGATTGATAACCTTCTCGGATATTCATCGGACGCATGTTAAAAGTAGCCACCGCAATCAATTCATTATCAAGCATAAGTCCGCATTTATACTTCGCTCTTGCATTTGATTGCAAATGGTTTTTGTTCAAAAAATCAGCTGCTTGCTTTTGATTTATCAATTGTAATTTGGTTTTCCGACCGTGAATTTTCTTATTCAAACCCGCAAATGATTGCATCCTACTCAAAACCTGTTCTTTTCGGCTATGCCAAATATCTTGCCACAAGTAAACCGTTTGAAGCGTATTTTCTTCAAAACGAAAATTTAATTTTTCTAAATCTAAATCCAAAAGAACTACGTTTACAAATTCAGTACAAACAATTAAACATTCATTCTGCTTTTTGAGCGCATAATTTATCCCTAAATTTTCAATCGAAGTACAAAAATCTTGTTGCCAATTAAAAGATTCAGACACTTATATTAATTGAAGTTTTTTATGATTTGTGCGTCCAATGGTTTTACATTTGAACGAAAACGATGAACCAATTGTCCTTTTTCATTAATTAAAAACTTCTCAAAATTCCAATTGATATCTCCATTAAAATCTGGATTTTCTTGACTTGTCAAATACTTGAACAAATTACTGATACTTGCGCCCTTAACACTCGTTTTCTCCGCCATCAAAAAACTTGTTTTGAACTTCGTGCTACAAAATTCCTTGATTTCTTTATTGGTAGCCAACTCTTGTCCGCCAAAATCTCCACTAGGAAAACCAATTAAAACAATATTTTTACCATATTGTTTGTGTAATTTTTCTAACTCTTCGTATTGAACGGTGTAGCCACATTTTGATGCGGTGTTCACAATTAAAATTTTCTTTCCTTTAAAAGACGAAAGTTTCACTTCTTTTCCATCAATGGTTTTGAATGAAAAGCTATAAATGTTTTTTGGCGTTTGAAAAAACAAACTAAATGCGATGATAAGAATGTTGAACATATTTTTAAATTTTTAAGTATGCAAACTTAAATTTATTTTTCAATTTTATAATCACTATTTTAGGGTTTTATTTAATTCTATTTTGATATTAAACTTATTTATAGCTTTATTTGTAAAAAACTACGAATTATGGCTAAAAATTTACTAATCGTTGAGTCCCCAGCAAAAGCAAAAACAATTGAAGGATATTTGGGAAAAGATTTTATTGTAAAATCTAGTTTCGGTCATATCCGCGATTTAGTAAAAGGAAATTCAGCGATAGACATAGAAAATGATTTTGCGCAGACTTACGAAGTGCCAATTGACAAGAAAAACGTAGTTTCTGAACTTAAAAAACTTGCAAAGGCAGCCGAAATGGTTTGGCTAGCATCCGATGAAGACCGTGAGGGAGAAGCCATTTCTTGGCATTTATATGAAACTTTAGGTTTAAAAGAAAACAACACCAAGCGAATTGTTTTTCATGAAATCACAAAACCTGCGATTTTAAAAGCCATAGAAAACCCTCGAACGATTGATTATAACTTAGTAAATGCACAACAAGCCCGCAGGGTTTTAGATCGCTTGGTAGGTTTTGAACTTTCACCTGTGTTGTGGAAAAAAATAAAACCATCGCTTTCTGCTGGCCGTGTTCAGTCGGTAGCGGTTCGTTTAATTGTGGACAGAGAAAGAGAAGTAAATAAATTTAATAGCGCTGCATTGTATAAAATCAGTGCTCAATTTTTAACAGGAAAAGGCAAAGAAATTGTCAAAGCAGAGCTACCTCAACGTTTTGAACAAAAAGACGATGCGCATAAATTTTTAAGCGATTGCGCACAAGCCACTTTCAAGGTAAATAATCTTGAAACGAAACCTGCAAAACGCAATCCTGCAGCACCATTTACCACCTCTACGTTGCAACAAGAAGCATCTGTAAAGCTTGGTTTTTCGGTAGCGAGAACCATGCAAATTGCTCAAAAACTATACGAAGCGGGTAAAATTA
Organism: Sphingobacteriaceae bacterium; assembly: GCA_019751895.1. Lineage (GTDB taxonomy): Bacteria > Bacteroidota > Bacteroidia > Sphingobacteriales > Sphingobacteriaceae > Pedobacter. The sequence continues at coordinate 6,988 of JAIEMU010000037.1, forward strand.
CCTACATGCGTACCGATTCGGTAAACTTATCGGATACCGCTTTGGCTGCTGCAGCTGCAGAAATAAAATCGGCTTACGGAGACAAATACCACCAACCAAGAAAATACAAAACCAAATCAGCAAGTGCGCAAGAAGCCCACGAAGCCATTCGCCCAACTTATTTTGAAGCACACCGCATTACAGGTGATAGTTCGGAACAACGTTTGTATGAATTGATTTGGAAACGCTCCATTGCCAGTCAAATGAGCGAAGCGATTTTTGAAAAAACTACTGCACAAATTGGCATCAGCACCCGTAAAGATATATTAGTTGCCGAAGGCGAAGTATTGAAATTTGATGGCTTTTTGAAAGTTTATTTAGAATCAAATGAGGATGAAGACGAAGACCAAATGGAAGGCGGTAGCATTTTACCTCCCTTGGCAGTTGGACAAAATTTGATGCTTAAAGAAATGCAAGCAGTGCAACGTTTTTCTCGTCCTCCAGCACGTTTTACGGAAGCTAGCTTGGTAAAAAAACTTGAAGAATTAGGCATCGGAAGACCATCTACCTACGCTCCTACTATCTCTACCGTTCAAAATAGAGGATACGTAGTAAAAGAAAATAGAGACGGAAAAGAACGTAAATATACTGTGATTACGCTTTCAGACGAGAAAGTTGTAGCAAGCGAAAAAACTGAAATTTATGGCGCTGAAAAATCAAAACTTTTCCCAACCGATATTGGTGAAATTGTAAATGATTTTTTAGTTGAACACTTTAAAGGTGTGGTAGATTTCAATTTCACGGCAAGTGTAGAAAAAGAGTTTGACGAAATTGCACAAGGTTTGCAAGATTGGACAAAAATGCTTCATGCATTTTACAAACCATTTCACATTGAAGTGGAAAAAACAATGGAAAATGCCGACCGTGCTTCAGGCGAAAGATTATTAGGTATCGACCCTGTTTCAGGGAAAAATGTGTACACTAAAGTAGGTCGTTTTGGTCCATTGGTGCAAATTGGCGAGCTGGATACCGAATCGGAAGAAAAACCAAAGTATGCCAGCTTAATGAAAACCCAATCGGTAGCCACAATTAGCTTAGAAGAGGCTTTGGAATTGTTCAAACTTCCGTTTCAACTTGAAGACTACAAAGGTGAAGAAGTGTTTATTGGCGTAGGCAGATTTGGACCTTATGTAAAATGGGGAGAATCGTTTATTTCTTTACCAAAAGGAGAAGACCCACTGAGCGTAGATGCAAGCAGAGCGCAAGAAATTATCAATGAAAAAATAATGGCAGACGCTCCCATTGGCGAATACAAAAATCTACCTGTAACCAAAGGATCAGGTCGTTTTGGTCCATTCATCAAATGGAACAACATTTTTATCAATGTGCCAAGAGCGTACAACCACGACAATTTATCTCAAAGTGACATTGACGAACTCATTTCTAAAAAAGAGGATAAAGAAGCAAACAGGGTAATTATTCAATGGGAAAACGAAAAAATATCGGTAGAAAATGACCGCTGGGGACCTATCATTAAATTTGGAAAACTGAAATTGAAATTAAGTTTCAATCCCAATACAAAAGCAAAATATACCGCCGAGGAATTAAAAAACATAGACTTGGAAGAAATCAAAACGATGATTGTGAGTCAAGTGCCAAACGCTTTTGAAGTGAAAGCAAAAAAAGCCCCTGCAAAGAAAAAAACAGCCGCTAAAAAATAAAAATAGCTCAAAGTGAAGATTGATTTACCCCAAAATATCGTTGAAAACATTTTAATTTCAGCTGTTTTAATCAACGAAACACCTGAAACCAAACATTGGAAGGTGTATATATTGAACCTAAAAAACGAAGCGATAACCGATATTATGATTAGCAGTAAAGGTTATGGATTTAAAAACAATCGTGAAGTAAAAACTTCTGTTTTGAGACATCGAATTGATAACATTGATGCACAATCTTTTAAGGCAATTGAAATGATTGCCGAAGAAGTGTTTTGCTTAACCAACGAATATTGGTTAAGCTTTTACATTGATGGCAACATTTACGATCGAAAATTTATTTTCGAACCCAATACCATTCACGACGATAATTTAAGTCGTTTGCCACTGATGGAATGGGTGGGTGTATTGGCAAAATAAGATTTTATTTAGCCTAAAAACTGACTTAAATCGCCTTTACCTAATCTTATTACTTCAAATTCTCCCTGTGTGCAATCTACAACGGTGCTGGCTAAGTTATCGCCATAACCGCCATCAATTACCAAATCAACCAAATCTCTGTATTTTTCATAAATCAATTCGGGGTCGGTTGAATATTCAACCAATTCATCATCATCTTTGATAGAGGTTGACAAAATAGGATTACCCAATTCCTTTACAATTTCACGAGCAATATCGTTATCAGGCACGCGAATACCCACTGTTTTTTTGTTCGAACTCAATAGCTTAGGCACATTGCCGTTGGCATTAAAAATAAAGGTAAAAGCACCAGGCAAAGCTTTTTTTAAGACCCTAAATGTAGTGTTGTCTATCGGTTTGATAAAGTCGGAAATGTGACTCAAATCAGCACAAATAAACGAAAAATTTGCTTTTTCAGGTTTTATACCTCGTATTCTGCAAATCTTTTCTATCGCCTTTGGATTGGTAATGTCACAACCCAAACCATAAACGGTATCGGTAGGATAAATAATAATTCCTCCTTTTTTCAACACCTCCACTACCTGAGCGATGGTTTTAGGATTTGGATTTTCTGGGTATATTTTGATTAGCATGGTGTAAATTTAACAAAATTGCTCCATAAAATTTCCGATAGACGTTTTTAAATCATTTGAGTTTAATGATTTTACAAAAGCTGTACCTACAATAGCTCCATTGGCGTATTCGCAAGCCGAATCGAAGGTTTGTTTATCTGCAATGCCAAAACCAATCATCAATGGATTTTTCAAATTCATGTTTTTGATGCGTGAGAAATAGTCTTTGGCTTGGTTTGAAACCGTTAAATTCGTTCCCGTGGTTGCCGCCGAAGAAAGCAAATAAATAAAAGCATTACTCAAATTGTCTATTTTTCGGATGCGTTCATCGCTGGTTTGTGGGGTGACTAAAAAAATATTACTCAAATTGTTGGCTTCAAAATAAGGACGATACAATTCTTCATATTCATACATCGGCAAATCGGGAATGATACAGCCATCTACGCCTACGGCTTTGCAGGCTTTGCAAAAATTTTCGACGCCAAACTGCAAAACAGGATTTACATAGCCCATCAACAAAATGGGAATGCTAACCGTTTTGCGCAAATCTTTCAAATGTTCAAACAACAAATGCAAATTCATGCCATTGTCTAAAGCCTGTTTGCTACTCGCTTGTATCACAGGCCCATCGGCTACGGGGTCGGAATACGGAAAACCAATTTCTAAAAAATCAGCTCCTGAAGCCTCCAAAGTTTCCGCAATTTGCATCGTGTCTCCCAAATTGGGAAAACCTGCGGTGTAATATATCGAAAGAATGTTTTTATTCTTCTGTTGAAATAGTTGGTTTAGTCTGTTCATCTTTCTTACAAATTAAAATATTCCATATACGTTTCCATGTCTTTGTCTCCCCTACCCGAAAGGCAAACCACTACATTTTGGTTGGGTGTGAGAGTCATTTTTTCTAAATAAGCCAAAGCGTGTGCACTCTCAATGGCAGGAATAATTCCCTCCAATTGGGTACAAAGCAAGCCCGCTTGCAAAGATTCATCATCGGTGATAGACACGTATTGCGCCCTTTGGGTTTTAAACAAATGTGCATGTTGTGGACCAATACCTGGATAATCCAACCCTGCTGAAACCGAATGGGGTTCGACCACTTGTCCATCGTTGGTTTGCATCAAAATACTTCTGCTGCCATGCAAAACGCCTTCTTTTCCTAGATAGGTAGTTGCTGCCGAAAAGCCACTATTTACGCCTTTTCCTCCTGCCTCCACGGCTATTAACTTTACATTTTCATCATTCAAAAAATGATAAAACATCCCCATCGCATTGCTTCCCCCGCCCACACAAGCCAACACATAATCAGGTTGATCGCTCTGAGTTTGTTCCAACAGTTGTTTTTTCGTTTCCTCAGAAATTATAGATTGAAAAATCGAAACCATATCGGGATAAGGATGAGGCCCCACCACCGAACCAATGATGTAATGCGTATCTATCGGATTGTTTATCCAATCACGCATCGCCTCGTTGGTGGCATCTTTTAGGGTTTTGCTACCCGATTTGGCGGGAACAACTTTAGCGCCCAACATTTTCATTCTCGCTACATTTGGCGCTTGACGCTTGATGTCTATTTCGCCCATATACACCACACATTCTAAACCTCTTAACGCACAAACGGTAGCCGTAGCCACGCCATGCTGCCCTGCTCCTGTTTCGGCAATGATGCGGTGTTTGCCTAATTTTTCGGCTAAAAGAATTTGACCAATGGTGTTATTAATTTTGTGTGCGCCAGTATGGTTCAAATCTTCCCGTTTCAAATATATTTTTGCGCCACCTAATTTTTCGCTAAACCGCTGTGCATCATATAACAA
>JAIEMU010000027.1 GCA_019751895.1 Sphingobacteriaceae bacterium
AATTTACAGCAAATCAGGCGATTGGACACCATACGCTGTTGAAGATGGTTTGTTGATTACAGGACAAAATCCAGCTTCTTCAAAACTTGTTGCAGAAAAAATAATATCGAAATTGCAGAAATAAAATTTCATTTGTAAATGTTTTTTAAAATCGCCCAAGGTAAAACTTTGGGCTATTTTTTTGTTTTTAAAGGGTTTGAATTAGGTTATAAATCCAACAATTTAGCGCTGCGGTGTTTTGTATTTAAAAGAATATTAGACTTTTAAAGCTAAATTAAAAAGTGATAATAAAGCGATAATTTAGAACTAATATAAATTGAAAATATATTTGTTTTTTAATTTTTTAGTTTTTTAAATTAGCTTATTGAAAAATTCATTTCAATAATAAATTTATACGACTATGAAAATTTTACGTTTAAATTCACAAAAAAACAACTTTAGTGTTATGCAAGCAGGTTGGTGTACTTCTTGCTGTTGTTGCTGTTGTTGTAATTCTGCACCGATGAGTGTTAGCCTTGTCGGTGGTGGAGATTCTCCTACACCTAGCTCGCCTAAGGAGCATCCAGTCGAATTGATTGATTAGAGGATGCGAATGCGACCAGTTGCGTAGCGGTGTTGTATACAATTTTATTAACTTGCGTAGACAATACCGCTACACAATTTATATAACCTTAAAAACTATGAAAATAATTAAATTAAGCGCTAACCAGAAAAATACCCCAACAGTATTGCAAGCAGGTTATTCGTGTTCTACCTCTTGTTCTACCTCTTGTTCTGATACCAAAAGTATTCTTATCGGTGTAGGTTCGGCCATATTAGGGGCAGGAGTTGCTTATTTATATTTCGAGTTGTATCAACCAACTATCAAATAGCGGGATTTTTTAAATTAAAACTATTAAATTGCTTAACCAAACCATGATGAGACTTGTATGTCTCTCAAAAAAATCAACCAACTAACTAAATTAGCAAATGGATATATTCAAAGATATTTATCATAATGGGTATCAAGTAAGAACTAAAAATGAAGCAAGTTTTATACAGTTCGACGATGAGTTGAAAGAACCTATATTTTTGGCTTTAGTACAGTTACTCAAAGACAATGAGCAACTAGCCGAAGTACAATTGAAAGCAAGTTTATTGAAAAAAGGATTTTCTGAGGAATTAGTAATTGATGTGATTCAAATATTCAAAGAAAATAAATTGTTTTGTAATCCATATTCAGGAGAAAACGTAGATGCTAATGTTTTTGAAATCTTTAACAGCAAAAAACCTCCAGAAATTATCTTTAAAAAAATAACGGAACAAAAGATTTTAATTTTAGGGGATAGCAATTTGGTCAAATACTTGAAACAAAATTGTCAAATTTTTCCGTTTAAAAAAGTGATTCAAAAATCGTACAACGAATTTAAAAGCGAAAAAATAAAAGAAGAATTAGAAAGCTATTTGCTTAATGAAAAAATTGATTTTGTTGTTGCTGATGCCAATGCTTGGACTCCCTATCATTTGCACACCTTGAACGATGTAGCTTTGAAACACCAAATACCTTGGTTGTATGTGGGGGGAGTGGATAATAATCAATTGAAATTTGGCCCGCTGTTTTATGGTAAAGAAACAGGTTGCTACAATTGTTTGATGAGCAGAATAAAGAGCAATCACGAATATCCAACTTATTTATCAAGTTACGAAAAACATTTGTTTGATAATAAAAGAGTTGGGCAACCCGATTATCTACCTAATCATGCAATTTATTATAATATTCTTGGACAATTGGTAGCTTTAGAGTTGTTTCATTTTTTAGAAGGTTGGCAAGTTCCGCAAACCTGGAAAACATTGGTTTGTTGGGATATAAACAGCTACCAAACACACAAACATAAGCTATTGAAACTACCTTATTGCACCGTTTGTAAACCCGAATTGAAACACAGTATTTCTCCTTGGCTAGAAGGAATTGTGGCTGAAATAATCCCACAGTAAATTTGAATGCTTAAATGCAAATCGAATAAAATAATCCCTACATTTTTCAAAAAAACAAATTAAAACAAATGCGTGATTCAAATTATATTTTTCCAAATAAGAGTTTAGATTGCATTTCTAGTGAGTTGGGCATTATTAAATCTCTTTATGGCTTAGCTAGAAACAGCAACGATCCGTACTATTATAATTACGCAATGTCGTCGGCAAATATTAATTATTTGTTGGGGAAAAATACGGAGTACAGCTTAGCTACAGGCGGTTGCGGTCTTACCCAATCGGATGCTTATTTAGGTTTGGTGGGCGAAACATTAGAACGATATAGTTCAGCATTTTTCAACCCAAAAGAAAAAATATTGAGTAGTTATCAGCAACTAAATAAAGAGGCGATAGCTCCAGATAAAACGGCTCTTTTTCATACAAATCAATATAAAAATAAAGACTTTCATTTTCATCCATACACTAATGATATTGAAATATCATGGTTTCCAATGTACAATTTATGTACGGGTGTAGAAACCTATTACCCCGGACAGTTTATTTTTATGCCGTACCAAGAGGATGAAAATAATGTAACCAATGGTAATTCTACAGGTTTGGCAACACATAGCCATGTTTATAAGGCTATTTTAGGAGCTATTTACGAGGTGATAGAACGAGATTGCTTTGCATTAACTTGGTACCAGAAAATAAAAGCACCAAAAATAAAAATCACAAAAGCTATTACTGAATATATTGAAGGGATATTTCCAACAAAATGTGAATTTCATCTTTTCGACATTAGTTACGATTGGCCAGTAAAAACAATATTTGGATTGTGCTTAGGTGAAACTGAATTTGGAAAATTTGTGATTTGTGCTTCTGCTAGTCGCCACACCCACACCGAGGCCATAAAAAAAGTACTTCAAGAATTGGGGCAGGGTATACCTTATACTAAATTTTTAATCAAAGAAAACGCATCTTGGGAGCCAAAAATAGATTATAGCGATGTAAATAATTTTAGTAAACACGCCGCTCTATATTTAAAAAAACCGTTGTTAGCAGAAGAATCATTGACTTATTTGATTGAAGCAGAGCCAACGCTAGAAATTAAATGGGAAGAACAAGAAACGCTAACAGAATTAGAAAAAATTACAAACATCATCAAACATTGTAAATCGAAGGGATATTCGGTTTTATTTAAAGATCTTACTACCGTTGATTTGGAGCAATTAGGTTTTAAATCCATTCGGATTTGTATTCCAGAGGCGATACCGCTCAGTGGCAGTTTCGGAGCTTATTTTTTTGGAGCCAAACGGTTATACGAAGTGCCTAAAAACTTGGGTTACCCCTGTTTTGATTATGAAAACTTAAATCCATTGCCACATTTATTTCCCTAGGTAATAAATTAAGAGCAGAAAAATAATTGCCCAAAACAAATTAAACTAACACATGAAAAACCAACAATTATCCATAAACAAGCAAATATCAAAAAAAGAAACGGAGCTTTTATCAAAAGAAATTCAAGATTCTTTGGCGTTATTATACCATGAAAATTCAAAAATTGACACCTATTCAGCTAGAGTTTATGGGGGGCAAATTAATTCTTTTTTGTACAACCCATATTATGTAGAAAGATCGAATGCACCATTCAAATGTTACCACGATAAAGAAAAAATTGATTTATCTAGCTATAAAAATCTAGTCTCTGTTGATACCAAAGATTCGTTTACGGCTCTCATGGCTAAACGTAAAAGCAGTAGAAATTTCGATCCACAACATCAAATATCATTATACGAAGTATTCTGTTTGTTGCATCACAGCTACGGCGTAACCTACAAAGAAGCCATCTCTGGATACGATTTTGATGCCTTTGTACATCATCGAAATGTGCCTTCTGGCGGGGGATTGTACCCTTTGGAAATCTATATCGCAGTTTTTAAAGGGCATTTAGAGAAAGGAATTTATCATTTTCGTTCAGATATTTGCGCACTTGAATTGATAAAAGCCGGTGATTTTAGTGCTGAATGTAGTAAATCAATTGGCGTATATCCATACATAAATATAAAAGAAGTTAGTTTAGTGGTATTTACAACCGGTATATTTCAACGTTCATTATTGAAATATGGCGACCGGGGCTATAGATTTATACTACAAGAAGCTGGTTCGGTAGCTTTTACGATGAGTATAGTTGCACACGATTTAAACCTCAGCTCATGCCAGTTGGGCGGGTATTTGGATGATGAAGTAAATAATTTATTAGGCATTGATGGCTATCATGAAAGTATTTTAAATGTACAAGTTTTTGGAGGGACGGTAAAAGATGGAAAATAAAACCGAGCTACTGAAAGTGAAAAATTTAAGCGTTTTTATAAACCAAAAGCAAATTTTAAAAAACATTAGTTTTACCTTAAATCAAGGTGATGCGGTAGCGCTAATTGGGGTAAATGGAAGCGGAAAGAGTACTTTAATGAGTGCTATTTTAGATTTTGTACAATCAAAAGAAGATTGTGTAGAAATTTTTGGACAGTCGAATAAAAAATTGTCTTTCCATGAAATTGCTTTTTTTAATAATTCAACCAACCTTTTTTCGTTGTTAACCGTGGAGGAAAATATAAAATATTTTTGTCTTTTATCGGGCTTAGATTTCAAAAAAATTAAAATTGCTTATTTCGATACTTTCGATATTGAGCAGGTAAAAAAAACTATGGTAGCCAATCTATCTACGGGCGAACTTCGTCGTGTAGGATTAATGATTGCCTTGATGAAAGATGCAAAACTATTGTTTTTGGACGAACCCTTTGCCAACATGGATCCCACAAAATTGGATAAAATGTGGAACAGCACTCAAAATGGAAATAAATCAATTTTATACAGCACCCAAGATTGGGAAGGAATTGTAGATAAAGCAACACATGTTGTCGCTATTTACGCTGGTAAACTTTTACATGAAAAATGTACTGTTGAGCAATTTATGACAAAAATCATCCCTCAAAACAAAAAAATAGTAGTGCCTGAAAGCATAAAAATACCTGAACAATTTTTAGCCTTTCCATCCTATTTGGAAGGAAATTTTAGACATATTTTTTTTGACGAACAGGATAGTATCGTTAATGGAATTTTACCCCTAACGACTAACTTTTCTGTGAAAGAAAAAAGCGTAAAAGATATTTATTTTTATTTAATGTGTAAGTAACTGCATTGGAAATGATTCAAAAAAAATCAAATAAAACAAAATGAAAACAATTATAAAATTAAGTTATTATCAATTTTTGATGGGAGTTAGGCTCAAACAATCCATGTTTTTTAGTCTTGTTTTTCCGGTATTCATTTTTATTTTATTCAATATGCTTTGGAATACAGAAAAAGATAAAGAAGTAGCCTTTTTTTTATTAACAGGTATTGTGGGTGCCAACACAGTGAGTGAGGGTGTGTATGCAATAAGTGCCGTAATAAAAAATTATGTAACGACGGGTTTTTTTCATTATTTGCAAAAAATATATAGCAATAGAGCAACGTTTTTACACTTCATCGCACTCATTATCAGTCGTGTATTTAATTTTGTAATTATTGTTTTTATCATGGTATTAGCTGCAAAAATTATTGTAGGGGTAAGTTTTCAATGGGTAGAAATTGCAAGAATATTTTTGGTTTTGCCTTTGGCTATCTTCATATTCTCATTTTTGGGTTTGGTATTTGCTTTTATAGGCATTCGACAAGTAGAGACTTCGGTCAACCACTTTTTATTTTATTTAATCGTGTTCAGTAGTGATGCTTATTACTTTGCAAGCAAATCGAATGCTTTTATTAGTTTTTTAGGGAATTTTTTTCCGCTCAATGCCATTCTAAATTTATTACGAGATTACACCACCAACTACGTAAATTTATTTTTATGGGTTTTAATACCTCCTATGGTATTTTATTTTTTATTTACCAAGACTAAAATAAAAAGGAGTTGATTTATGGAAAATGTATTTTTTGTGTTGATAATCATGATTGTAATTGTAGTATTTCACGAGTTGGGACACATTATCATGGCGAAAATATTGGGTTTGAAAATTTATAACGTAGGCGTAGCTCTAAAACCAATACCTCATGTTTTTGTAGGGACGGCCTTTACTCAAAACAAAATGAAACGAACTTTGTTTTATTTAGGAGGTCCATTCATTACTATTTTATTATTCTTGATGATGATAATTTTTGGTTTAACAAGACACACATTTATCAATATTGCATTTGTCTTGAGCGTTATTATTGAGTCAAATCCATTTTTTTCGGATTACACCACTTTAATTTTATTGCATAAACTAAAAGGAGAAACACCCAATGCAGATTTTTTTAAGTACCGTTACAGTGAAAGATTAACCGCCTTTTATTTTACCGGCATTTGGTATCTCTTTTTTTTTACTTGGAGCATATTGGGTGGTTGTTTATTGAAATTTGGATTGCTCAATAAATAATAATTTTAACACAATTTTTTTTAATTAAGTTCACATAAAACTAAAAAAAATGAAACGATTATACCTCGCTATGATATTAATATTTGTTTTTTTCGTAAGTAAAGCACAAGAAAACGATTTGATATATGACTTTGAAAGAAAAGTAAATGATGCCTTTGGGCAGAGTTTTATGAGTAAAGATGTGGCACCTTTTTTAAATCTTGAAAAACAGCTTTATCAAGAAAGAGCTAAATTGCCAAACAATACTGCTCAGTATAATTACTGGTTAAGTTATAACCAATATTATAAGAGCATATTTTACAGCGTGGTAAAGAAAAATAATAGTCAAGCAAAAAAAGAAATAGACGCTGTAATTGCTCGACTTCAAGATACTTTACCTAGTAGAAATAGCGAAGAACATTCGCTGTTGGCATTGGCAGAATGTTTTTCAATTAGTTTTATTTCTAATGGAATTAAAGCTAATTTGGTAGCTAAAAAAGTAATGAAAAGATGTGAGAAAGCAATCGAATTAGACCCTAATAATTTACGCCCTTATTTTGTGTTAGGTCAATTAGATTATTTTAAACCCGCTATGTGGGGCGGTAAAACGGAATGTGAGGGATATTTTAAAAAAGCACTAGCTATGGATGAACAAAAAATAAAAAATCACTATACCCCATCTTGGGGAAAAAAAGAATCATTTGAGTATTTGATTAAATTTTACCTCGACGAAAAGAAAAAAAGCGAAGCCAAAACCTATTATTTAAAGGCTATCAAAATTTATCCAAATGAGTATTTGATTAAAGATTTAGCATCTAAACTAATTGATTGATTTTGTGTATCAACATGAAAACGCTGAGGCTCTATTTATGTTTAGCAATTTTATTGATTGATGTGAAGGCCATTGCACAAACTAGTTGTATAAAAGGCCAAGTTAGAGATTACAAAAATCAAGCTTTGATGGGTATCAATGTGTTTTTTAAAAATCAGGTAGCTAGTGTGGTGCAAACCAATAGCAAGGGCAAGTTCGTGCTTTGCTATGTTGAAAAAATGCAGGCAGATAGTGTTTTGATTTTTAGCTCCAATTTTAATGATTTTGAAACCAAACAAATTAACACTAAATTATTGACCGATACTACTGCTGTAATTTATTTGTCTATGTCGAAGATATTAAATTTAAATGAAGTTATTATCAAAAGTACAGGTCCAATATCCGAACAATTTACAACCATTCAATTAGAGGCGATGGATGTCTATCTCAATCCATTAGCACAAGCCGACCCATTAAAAGCCATCACATCATTACCTTATTCAACCAATACAGATGAAAGTGCCAATCCGAGTTTAAGAGGAAGTAGTGCTGACCGCTCAAGGGTAATTTATAATGGCGTACCAATTTACAGTCCAGTGCGCAACACCGTTATCAACGGAACGGGGAATTTTAGTTTGTTTAACACCGAATTACTACAAAAAGAATTGGTATATCCTAGCAATCCGCCATTAACTTATGGCAATGCCAGCGCAGGTATGGTAGATATTACTACAAAATCAAAAGCTCCTAACAACCAAACGCAACTATCATTGGCATTGGCGAGCATAGGGGTATATAAATCAATGAAAATAAACCCAAAAAGTTTTATTCAAGTATATGGAAATCACCAATTTTTACCCTTATTTAAAAATGTGAATGCATCTTCCTTATCATTTTTAAATGATTTTAAAACCAATGACTTGGGTATTAATTGGCGGTATCAAATAAATGAAAGGTCGTTTGTCAATGTTTTTAATTATGTGATTGATGAAAAATTTGATGCAAACTCCAAAAGTTTTAATTACAGTGGAGATAATATCGCTAAAAAAACTAGAAATTTTTCAATCATCAACTTTCAATTTCCGGGCTTGAATTCATTGATTTTTGTGAACGCAAAATCTGATTTTAGTCGTCAAAGTTATGAATATGGAGCTATACACTCGCTCAATGTTAATCAAGAGTATTTCGGGAGTGTTAATTTGAAAAAAGATTTTTATAAACATTTCATACAAGTTGGCATTTCTCATGAAAACCTTAATTATGAATATACAGATAGTATTCCAAATTTTCCCTTTGGGCTTAAACCCAACGACAGTAAATACTTTGAAAATAAAAAAATAAGCAACAAAATTAACGAGTACTATTTGTTTTATAAATACGATATCATCCCTCAAACACTGTTGTTTTCTTTGGGTTTTAGAAACAACATTCCACAAAGTGATATCAAGACCTATTACAATGCTCAAAATATTATAAAATACAACTTTCTAAAATATCATGGCGTCAATTTAGGCTATGGGATGTATAAAAATTTTTCTAACCCTAATGTTATCAGCAAGCGTTTTAATCTGCAAACTAGCAAGCAAATAAGTCTTGATTATGAATTTAAACACAAAGAAAAATTACTCAATATAGGTTTGTTTTACAAAAAAGAACAAGAAGAATTTAAAAATACGGAGCCTATCGAAAGTACCTCTATTTTGAATAATAAAATTTGGGGCATTGAGGCCTATGTAGAATACGAGTTGCTTCCCTCATTAAAAATAAGTTGCGCCAATACGTATTTGAATTCAAAAATAATTAATGAGGAAAACTCAGATAAAGCCGAAAATAATTTAAAATATTTTATCAAAGCCAATGTGCAATTATCGAGTAAATGGGGAAACTTTGCGCTTAGCTACATCACTAGACCAGGAATGAACTATACGCCCATTATTGACTCTAAATATTTAGATGATTTTAAAATTTATGCGCCTATTTATGAACTCACAGCTAACAATGGTCAATATCCTGATTATAAATCAGTATCCTTCAATTATAATAAAATGATGTTGCTGAATAATAAAAAAAGTTTATTGGTATTTTTTAATTTTAATAATCTGTTGGATATTAAAAATGTTAGAAATTATTTTTATAGTGAAGATTATAAAACAATTTTAGCTAGTAATTATATGGAAAGGTCGATGATTTATTTCGGGATGATTTTATCCTTAATACCCAAAAAAGATTGAAAATAAATTTCCTTCGAAAGTAAAATACTATCCATAAGTTAAGTAGTAGAGGTTTTTTTAAAAATAAATAATATGAAACGAAGTTTATTTGTATGTATGGTAATTAGTGTTTTTAGCATTCATGCGGTTGCACAAATAACTAGCGAAGAGCCGCAAACTGAGACATTGAAAACTGAGAAACCTCAAAATTGGAGTTTTAAATTTGTTCCATTGGATTTACCATTTCAACTAGATGTGCAGAAAAATACAGATAATATTTTTTTTAAAAGTTATCAAAGCATGAGTATGCAACAGGCCATATCCATGAATTACAATCTATCTAGTGCGTATAATTCTATATTTTATCAACTAGTAATGAAAAATGGGCCTAATTATTTATATAATCATTTTAAAATAAAAGGCTATTATTCGTACGGCATTCTTCCTGCCATTTCATCTCTTATTTACACTCAATACCTTCGAAAAGTGCCTGGAAATTACCTATGGCTTGAAGCAGAAGGAATAAAAGCAATAGCGGAGAGCCATCAAGTAAGTATGTCTAATTCCTATAATGTATTTAGCAACGATGTGCCTGTTGCCAAGATAAAAGATGAAGAACTCGTGGTAATGAAAAAAACATACGCAGCCGATTTTTCTAGAATGTATGTTGCGGGGCAAGAAATTAGAATATTGAACGTGACTGAAGGAAGGAAAAGTTCGTTTTTCGCAAATTCAGATAATGATTTTTTTACCATCATTACTCGCTTGTTACCTAATATTCTTGAGCAAATTCAAGCTTTTAACACCAAAAATGATTGGGGAAATCTTGATAATGCAGTGGGAAATTACAACGCCGTTCAAAAAAAAATAGAATCGAGGAGCTTCGCTGGGCCAAACCCGCTTGCATCTTGGGTTTTTAATATGTTAAGTCCTGATGCAAGTTTTGAAAAATTTGGTAAGCATCAATCAGGCATAGGGATAGATCGATATGCTCGATTTACGGATTTACCGAAAGAAGGACAAGATTTTTTAGATAAAATAAACAACCGATCTTATATCAATTACCTCAATCCGATGGCATTTGGTATTCATCATATTTCATTATGGAAGGATTGGAAAACTAATTTTGCAATATATCAATGGTACACTTCTTTTGGTACAGATGTTAAATTTGATTTATATCTAAAAAATGATAAAATTAACCTCTCTTCAAGTCTTCATCAATATGAAAATTTACGAAATAAATTTTTGGCGTTCGAATTGCAATTGTTAAACTATCCAATATTACGTAAAAAAAATATGAATTTATACGTTAGCCCACGTGTTTTACTTGGTCAGCAACCCAGAAATCAATTGTTCGTAACGGAAGCACGTTCCTTTATCGGATTGATGGATACTAAAATAGATTTAATTACTCAAAATCGCATTTTTTTTCCAAGTATAAATTTGGGCTACAAAACAAAAGGTTGGGTAGCGGGAAATCCATACATTGCTGAAAATATATATGGGAGTATTGGCTTGAATGTACGGTTTTAACCCAAAAAAGGTATTTCTGAAAATTTTAGAAATCTTAGAGATTACTCCGTTTTTTTGAAATTTAATGTTTAAAAAAGCCCTTCATTCTGTCGTTTCAAACAACGTGAAGAATCTAATCACAGATGGAATTTAGACATTAAGCTCCTATCTCTTAGACCCTTCGTTCCTCAGGGTGACAAAATTTGTTACTGATTGACTTATCATGAACAACGCGAGAAATCTATTCGCGTTGCTATTTTTTTCTTCGCACCTTGGCTTTGCTCATTATAACAAAATTCATCATTCATCACACATAACTAAAATATATCCTTAAATTTACAGACTTGTCATTTAAAAAAATCACTTCAATGGAAAAAGGAACTCTTTTTTTAATTC
>JAIEMU010000072.1 GCA_019751895.1 Sphingobacteriaceae bacterium
GGGCGTAAATGCCTATTCCCCAAACTAATAAAATGAAAATTTGAAATTTTACATCCCACAGCCCTGCGCCATCAAAGGCTATTTTTCGCATGGCATCATTCAAATAGGTTAAAGGAAGGGCTCTACTAATGGGTTGCAACCAAGTAGGAAACGCATTGATAGAGAAAAATGTTCCTGAAAGTAAAAATTGAGGCAGGGTAATGATGTTGGAAATAGGCGGAATGGTGCTTTCGCTTTTGGCTATGCCTGAAACCACAAAACCAAAACCCATAAATACAATTAATCCAATGGTGGCCAATAAAAGCATGTTGATAACGGTAAAAGCACCGTGAACAAGTGTGAAATCGAAGGCAAAATGCCCGATTAAAATGATGATTAACGCCCCAAGTAGTGCAAAACCTATTCGAGCTAGGGCTTCGCCGATGACAATACTTGATTTTTTAACAGGCGTAGCGAAAAATCGTTTGATGACTAAGTTTTGACGCAAACTAAAAAACACAAATGCAGTACCAAATACGCCAGTGCTTAACAATGAAAAACCCAACTGACCAGGCAATATAAAATCTATTGTTTTATAGGGTCTTGCTTGTAAGGTAGTGGAACTTATTTCAACTACCGAAGGTTTGATGTTTTGCGTATTTAAATCGTATTTAATATTGTTGAGGATAGATTTTAAAATATTTCCTTTGCTGAGTGATGCGGAGGTATAAGTGATTTTTACAAGGTAGGCTGGACTTTGTGTTTCGTTTTTTTGAATGTCCAAAAGTGCGTCATACTCTCCTTTTTCTAATCCGATTTTTATAGCGGCATCCGATTTTTCGGTAATCAATTTTACAATATCTTCTTTTTTCAAAGCCTTGATAATAGGATTGTTGAGGTCTGATTGTGGGGCGATGGCTACCGTAGTTTTTATACCGTTATTGCCCAAAAAGCCAAATACTAAGATGAAAATTAATGGAAAAGCGAGGGTAAAAACAACCGCAGAAGGACTGCGTAAGATGGATCTAAAACTTGCTTTCGCCAAAGCCATAGTGGCGTTTAAATTGCTGTATTTCATTTTTTTGCTAAATATTATTTTACGAATCTTCTCTCCATTGCTGACCAGTAAGTTGAATAAAAACATCTTCCAAGTTGGCGGCTTTTACTTCTTTCTGACGTTCAAAACCTGATTTTAGCAAAGAGTCGATTAAATTATTTGGGGTGTCTAAGGCGATGATTTTTCCACTTTCTACAAAAGCTACTCGGTCGCAAAGTTGCTCGGCTTCGTCCATGTAGTGGGTGGTGAGTACAACGGTGGTACCTTGTTTTCTGATTTCGATAATCAAATCCCAAAGATTTCGCCTAGCTTGTGGGTCTAAGCCTGTGGTGGGTTCGTCCAAAAATATTACTTTAGGATTGTTGATGAGCGTGGTGGCGATTGAAAACCTTTGTTTCTGTCCGCCCGAAAGTTCTTTGTATTTGGCTTTGGCTTTTTCTTGTAGGTTTACTTTCTCTAACATTTGTATTGGATTTATTTTCACACCATACAAACCCGAAAACAGTTCCAAAAGTTCCAATAAATTCAAATTTGGATAATAACCTGCGGCTTGCAATTGCACACCAATAATTTTTTTGATTTCATCGGCTTGCGTATCCACGGAAAAATTATTTACCAAAACTTCTCCACTTGTTTTTTTGCGTAAGGTTTCGATAATTTCTAAGGTTGTGGTTTTGCCTGCTCCGTTTGGCCCCAAAAGACCAAATATTTCGTTTTCGTAAACCTCAAAACTGAGTCCTTGAACAGCTTTAAAGTCGTCGTAATTTTTGATTAGGTTTTTTACGCTAATCATTACTTTTTGTTTTTCCATGCGCTAAAATTAAAACAATGCTTTAGCTTGTTTTTTCATTTTTCAAATCCTTAGCCAATTCCACCAAATCCAAACCGCTATAATTTCCGGAACTCATCAATAATAAATTGGTTTTGGTAAAATCTAAATTAAGGAGATAATTTTTCAACGCTATTTTGTCGTTAAAATAAACCAAATCATCTTTTTCAAAAGCGATTTTCACATCTTCTTCAGTAAAAGGAGTTAGTTTTTTGTGTTCAAATGTAGCACTATCAATATACACAATGGCTTTATCTGCTTTGTTCATTGTGTGTTGATATTGATTTAAGAAATTCTTATTTAAGCTGCTAAATGTGTGTAATTCGATACAAGCTACCAATTTGCGGTTGGTGAATTGTGTTTTTACAGCGTCGATAGTAGCCGTAAGTTTGGATGGAGAATGCGCAAAATCTTTATACACATTGGTTTCGTGTTTGCTGCTTAGCAATTCAAGTCTTTTTGCAGCCCCAGTAAACGAGCTAATTGCCTTTTCAAATTCATCGTTATGGATGTCTAAAGTTTCACAAACCAATTTAGCGGCGTTTAAATTCATCAAATTGTGGTCGCCAAAAACACTCAATGCTGTTTTACTTGGAAGAAGGTAGGTAATCCCATTTTCAACTACATTAAGAGGTGTTTGATAGGCTATTTTCGTGATTTCAGCTTTTGATTTTTGAACCAAGGTATTCAATTCTTGGTCGGCACTACAATAAATTAAAGTTCCATCAGGTTCGATGGTGTCAATAAATTTATCAAATTGAGCTACATAGTTTTCAAACGTAGGGAAAACATTAATATGATCCCAGGCGATGCCACTAATAACGCCTACATGCGCTTTGTATAGATGAAATTTTGGACGCATATCAATCGGGGAGGCGAGATATTCATCACCCTCGATAATAATAATAGGTGCGCTTTCGGTTACTTTTACCATCGTATCAAAGCCTGCTAATTGGGCGCCAACCAAATAATCAAAATCTTTTTTATAGTAATTTAATACATGCAAAATCATTGCTGTAATGGTCGTTTTTCCATGACTGCCGCCAATCACCACTCTTTTTTTATCTTTGCTTTGCTCGTAAATATATTCAGGATACGAATATATTTTTAAGCCCAATTGCTGCGCTTTTAAAAGTTCGGGATTGTCTAAACGAGCATGCATTCCCAAAATTACAGCATCTAAATTTTGATGAATATTTTCTTCAAACCAACCCATTTGATGGGGTAAAAGATTGTGTTTTGCTAATCTCGATGCCGAAGGCTCAAATATAGCATCGTCAGAACCTGTAATTTGATAACCTTTTTTGTGTAAGGCAATCGCCAAATTGTGCATGGCACTACCGCCAATGGCAATAAAATGTATTTGCATATTTTTTTAAGACTTTATGAATTGAGCAGCGACCCAATCTCCATTTTTTTTGTGGTTGATGTATTTGATGCCAAATTTTGAGCATTCCTCAATAATCATTATTAAATCAGGCGTTTCGTAAAAGCCACTGAAAAATATTTTACCTTCTTTTTTTAGCACTTTAGCGTAAGTTTCTATTTGATCTAACAATATATTCCGATTGATGTTTGCTAAAATCACCTCATACATTTCGTTTGGTATCACTTCTTTGCCACCACAAATAGCGGTTATATTTGAAATGTTGTTGAGTGCTGCATTTTCTAAAGTGCTTTCATAACAAACCTCATCAAAATCGATGGCAACTAGTTTTTTAGCACCTTTTTTGCCTGCCAAAAAAGCTAAAATTCCCGTACCACAACCCATATCCAATACATTTTTGTCCGTAAAATCGGTTTCTAAAATATATTGCAGCATCATGCTGGTGGTTTGGTGGTGACCGGTGCCAAAAGCCATTTTTGGGTCGATGACAATTTCGTATTCAAAATTTGGCAACGATTCGTGAAAAGTAGCTCTCACGTAACATTTGTCGTCAATATTTAGTGGACTAAAATTCTTTTCCCATTCAATATTCCAGTTCTCGGATACAATTTCTTCTACCTTGTGGGTGAAAATAATGTCACCGTCTAGGTTGCTTAATAATGCTTCTAAATCGTTTTTTTGAAAGCTATTTTTAGCAATGTAAGCAATAAAACCATTGTCTATTTCATCGAAAGTATCGAAATTTATAGCTGCCAATTCGTCTATCAAAAGGTCTTTTTGATAATCTTCGATTTGGCTAAAAGTAAAGGTAACTTGTATGTATTCCATTAAAAATTAAATGCTTTTACAATGTCCGTAAAATCTCTAGATTTTAGTGATGCACCGCCAATTAATCCACCATCGATATCTTTTTGAGCAAAAAGTTCGGCAGCGTTTTGCGCATTGCAACTTCCTCCGTATAAAATTGAAGTTTGATTTGCAATTTCTTCTCCATAAGCTTCCGCTAAAGTAGAACGAATAAAAGCATGAACTTCTTGTGCTTGCGCTGCACTTGCGGTTAAACCTGTTCCAATCGCCCAAATTGGTTCGTAAGCAATAACCACTTTAGTAAAATCGGTTGCGTCTAAATGTGCGGTAAGTGCTTTTAATTGGTTTTTTAAAACCTCAAAATAAGTTCCGTTGTTGCGTTGTTCTAAGCTTTCTCCGATGCAAAACAATGGCGTTAAATTATTTTGCAAGGCAGAAATTGTTTTTTTAGTCAACAATTCATCGCTTTCATTAAAATATTGTCTGCGTTCAGAGTGTCCGATAATTACAAATTCAGCGCCTGTTGATTGAATCATTTTTGCAGAAATCTCGCCTGTAAAAGCGCCATTTAAAGCTTCATGACAATTTTGAGCACCAATTTTCACGATTCCATTGCTCAATTGAACTAAGCTGTTGATGTGTATAAATGGCGGGCAAATCACAACGGTTTGATTGCCGTTTTTCTCATCTTTCACCATATTTACAATTTCAGAAAACAAAGAAATGCCTTCTGAATGGGTTAAATTCATTTTCCAGTTTCCTGCGATTATTTTTTTTCTCATGATTTTAAAAATGTCTATGTTTAAGGGTGTTTTCAAATATATGCATTAAAATATCTTTTTCAATTTGATTGAATTCAATATTTCGTCTTTCATAAACTTTTTCTGCGGTTTCAAACATTTTTTTAAGGGTATAAACCTCAAAACCATGTGCGCCACCCCAAGCAAAATCGGGAATAAAATTACGAGGGAAACCCGCACTAAATATATTGGCACTTACACCGGCAACGGTTCCGGTATTAAACATGGTGTTGATGGCGCATTTTGCGTGGTCAGCCATAATTAAACCGCAAAATTGCAAACCTGTTTTTCGGAAACTGCTTTTCTCATAATCCCAAAGGCGAACCTCTGCGTAATTGTTTTTTAAATTGGAATTGTTGCTGTCGGCACCAATATTGCACCATTGTCCCAATACCGAATTTCCCAAATATCCTTCGTGTCCTTTGGATGAGTATCCCCAAATTACTGCATTGTTGATTTCTCCGCCAACATTGCAAAACGGGCCCACAGTGGTTTTTCCGTATATTTTTGCGCCCATTTTTACGGTTGAGTTTTCGCCCAATGCAAACGAACCTCTTATGTGACTACCTTCCATTACTTGGCTGTTTTTGCCTAAATAAATGGGGCCGTTTAAAGTGTTGAATGTGCAACATTCAGCCCAAACACCCTCTTCTGCAAAAATATTGTCACCTAAAATGGTGTTGGTAGCGCTTAGTTTTGCACTTGTTCTGCCTTTGGTCAATAATTCAAAATCTTTTTGAAGTTCGATGTCGTTATATTTGAAAATGTCTTCTGGAAATTGAATTCTGATAAAATCGTTTTCGTAGTTTACTTTTTCGAAATCCTTTTCTGAAAACAGTTGATTGTTGCTAGGTTTGTAGGCAATGCAAATTTCATTTTGCCACAACGATTGTTGTGGTTTGAGATTTAAAACAGCATTTGTTAAGTGCTCATCAGGACAAATTGAACCATTGATGCAAATGTCGCTATTTGCTTTGCTAGGGTACTTTGTACGTAGATAATCTTGCGTTAAAAAACCAAAATCTGCTTGGAGATATTTTGCCCATTTTTCAGCTATGGTTAAAATTCCAATCCTTAAATCCGCTGTTGGTCGAGTAAAAGTGAGCGGACGAAGAGATAACCAAGCTGAATCGTCGAATAAATGTATTGTTTTCATAAAAAAAATAAAAAAAAAGTCCCGATGTTTTGCATCAGGACTTTATTAAAATATTTAATTGCAAAATTATTTTTTTGCGTAACGAGTTTTAAATTTATCGATACGACCTGCCGTATCTACCAACTTCATTTTTCCTGTGTAAAAAGGATGAGAAGTGTGAGAAATCTCCAATTTGTATAATGGATATTCGTTTCCGTCTTCCCATTTGATGGATTCTTTAGTCTCTACGCAAGATTTAGTTAAAAAAGCATATTCATTCGACATATCTTTAAAAACAACTGGTCTATAGGTAGTTGGGTGTAAATCTTTTTTCATGATATTATTATTATTGTGTATTGAAATCCTAATTTTTGAGGTGACAAAACTATAAATATTTTTTTACAATTACAAATTATTATTTTGTTTTCCTTTTTTCTCTTACAATGGTAGTAAAAAATCTCTATTTAAAAAAAAATGAACCTGTTGATTTTTAAAATTTAAGTTTCAAACAAAACCTTTCGGCTTTAAATATTATATTTGCGTTTTAATTAAAAAAAGAATTTTTCTAAGCAGATGAAAATATCATACAATTGGCTACAACAGTTTATAAAAACAGATAAAACACCCGACGAACTTTCACTTATTTTAACAGATATAGGTTTGGAGGTTGAAAGCGTAGAAAAAGTACAACCTATACTAGGTGGCTTAGATGGCTTGGTAATCGGTAAAGTGTTGAGTTGTGAACAACATCCTAATGCGGATAGGTTGCGTATTACAAAAGTAGATGTTGGCGCTGCCGAAACGCTACAAATTGTATGCGGTGCGGCCAATGTAGCCGAAGGACAAAAAGTGGTGGTGGCTACCGTTGGCACAACTTTATATCCTACACAAGGCGAATCATTTAGCATCAAAGCCAGTAAAATTAGAGGAGAAGATAGTCAAGGAATGATTTGTGCTGAAGATGAAATAGGTTTGGGAACTAGTCACGAGGGGATTATGGTTTTGCCTGAAGATACCGTTGTAGGAACTTTAGCAAAAAATCATTTCCAAATGGAAGATGATTATATGTTCGAAATTGGTTTAACGCCCAACAGAGCTGATGCAGCGTCTCATTTAGGGGTAGCGAGAGATTTAGCAGCTTATTTGCGTATTCCTTTTCAATTACCAAATGTAAATAGTTTTGCAATTGATTCTAAAAGTCAACAAATTGATGTTAAAGTAGAAGATACAGAGGCTTGTAAAAGATACAGTTCGGTATGTATTTCGGGGGTTGAGGTAAAACCTTCACCATCTTGGTTGAAAGATAAATTGGCGGTTATCGGCATTCGTTCTATCAATAATATTGTAGATGCTACGAATTATGTACTTCATGAATTAGGACAGCCTTTACACGCTTTTGATGCCGATAAAATAAAAGGAAATCAAGTATTTGTTAAAAAATGCGATACAGATACTTTGTTTGTAACCTTAGATGAGGTGGAACGTAAATTGAGTAATCAAGATTTAATGATTTGCGACGCCGAAAAACCGATGTGTTTGGCGGGTGTGTTTGGTGGTAAAAATTCAGGCGTAAGTGAAAATACCGTTAATATATTCTTAGAAAGTGCCTATTTTGATTCGGTATCGGTTCGTAAAACCAGCAAAAGATATGCTTTGAAAACGGACGCTTCTTTTAGATTTGAAAGAGGAACAGACCCAGAAATGACTGTCTTTGCTTTGAAAAGAGCCGCTCTTTTAATCAAAGAAATTGCAGGTGGTCAAATTTCTTCGGAGCTAATAGATATTTATCCAAAACATGTTTCTCCATTTGTAGTACCTGTAAATTATACTAGAATAAATAAATTGATTGGCGCAGCAATTCCACATAGTGAAATTAAACAAATTATTCTTGCCTTGGGAATTGAAATTAAAACGGAACAAGGCGAAGATTTAGTGCTTCATGTGCCAGCATACAGAGTAGATGTGACCAGAGAATGCGACATTACCGAAGAGGTTTTGCGTATTTATGGCTACAATAATATAGCCATTCCGAGTAAAATAAATGCTTCTTTAGGTTATACAATGAAACCAAGCGTAGAAAACACGCAACACGCCATTGCAGATATGCTGACAGCGAATGGCTTTTTAGAAATTTGGTGCAATTCGTTGACAAAAAGTGCGTATTCTAAAAATACAGACCAAGCGGTTGAAATTTTAAATCCATTGAGCAGTGATTTGAATGTGATGCGTCAGCAATTGTTGTTGCCTGCTTTAGAAAGTGTGGCTTACAATCAAAACCGTAAAAGTTCGGATGTTAAATTTTATGAATTTGGAAAAACCTATCATTTAATTGAAGGTAAATATGTAGAAAAACCACGTTTATTGGTTTTGATTTCAGGGGCAACTTTATCCGAACAATGGAATCACGTTTCTAAACCAAGTAATTTTTATCATATCAAATCTGCTGTTGATGCAGTTTTGAGTAGGTTAGGGCTTGTTACCTATCAAATTGAAGAAGTAAAAAACGAAGACTTTACCTATGGCTTGAGGTATTTTAGAGGAGAAAAATCCATAGTTACCTTTGGTGCTGTAACCACTCAGGATAAGAAAAAAACAGGCGTTGATAAAGATGTTTTTTATGCTGATTTTGATTGGCAATTGCTGTTAAATACGGTTAAGAAAAACAAAATTGTAAACCAAGAGGTGTCAAAATATCCTGCCGTTCGTAGAGATTTGTCGATGTTGGTGGATAAACAAACCACTTTTGAAATGTTAAAAGGAATTTGCTTTAAAGCGGATAAAAAAATGGTTAAAAACATTCAAGTATTTGACGTTTACGAAGGGGATAAATTGCCAGAAGGAAAAAAATCGTATGCTTTGAATTTTACATTGCAACACGAAACACAAACTTTAACCGACGAACAGATAGATGTTGTAATGCAAAAAATTATGCATAGTTTAGCACAAAATGCAAACGCAGAAATAAGAAAATAAAATGTCAACAGTTGCCAATCAATTAGGTCAAGCTTTAGAAAAAACAACACAACTTATCGAATTGTGTGATGCTTTGCAGGAGATGAATGATTTGTTGCAATTGGAAAATAACAACTTAAAAATAGAAATAAAAGACGCAAAAGAAAACCATAAAAACTTAGAAGAAAAGCTAAGAATTTTGAAGTTAGCGAAGCAAATTGAAACATCAAGTGAAAAAACACTTGATATAAAGCAAAAAATTAACGATTTTGTGCGAGAAATTGATAAGTGTGTAGCGCTACTTAAAAAATAAAAGGGCTAAAAACAGTGAAATAAAGCTAAAATGGGAGAAATCTCGATTAAAATACCTATTTCTGACAGAATCTATCCTTTGCGAATTAAAGCAGAGGAAGAGGAAATGATACGACGAGCAGCAAAGATTATAAACGAGCGCATAAAAGAATACCAAGATAATTATGCAGCCAATGATAAACAAGATTTGCTAAGTATGGCGGTATTGCATTTTGCAACCATTGTACTGAAATTAGAAACAGAAACGAGTAAACAAAACGTGGATGTGGCTGATAAAGTTGAACAGTTGAACGGTATGTTAAACGATTTCTTTAGTAAATAATTTTTACTCATCTTAGGTTTCTGATTAGTTAAGGCTAAACACATTTTCATTGTTTTTATTTTTTTTTAACGATTGACAATATATATTGTCAGGATTTTGAATTTTTAAATAATAACGAACAATAATTTTTTACTAAAATACAATATGGAAATAATAACAATAGTTGGATATATACTTGCAGGTATAGCTATAGGAGTAGCAATTGGAAGGTATATGCTAAGTGGCTTGCTAAAAAAACAAGAAAGTGCAGCACAAGCAAAAGCGAAGAAAATTTTAAAAGAAGCCGAGCATAGCGCCGAAATCTTGAAAAAAGATAGAATGCTAGAAGCAAAAGAAAAGTTTTTGCAATTAAAAGCAGAACACGAGCAACAAGTGAATGCTAAAAACAATGAGGTAAATCAACGTGAAAATTCAATTAAACAAAAAGAACAATCGTTGAATCAAAAAATTGAAAATTACAATCGCAAAGAGCAAGAGTTAGATAATCAAAAAAATAACCTTGCCAAACAAACTGAATTAGCACTTAAAAAACAAGAAGAAGTTGATGTAATTAAAAATCAACACGTAAAGCAATTAGAAACCATTGCAGGTTTGAGTGCTGAGGAAGCAAAAAATCAATTGATTGAAAACATGAAAAGTGATGCCCGTTCGCAGGCGATGATTCATGTAAAAGATATTGTGGATGAAGCAAAATTGACGGCAAATAAAGAGGCTAAAAAAATTGTAATTCAAACTATTCAGCGTACGGCTACCGAAGCTGCAATTGAAAATTCGGTTTCAGTGTTTCACATCGAAAGTGACGAAATTAAAGGTCGTATCATTGGTAGAGAGGGAAGAAATATTCGTGCTTTGGAAGCTGCAACAGGAATTGAAATTATTGTAGATGACACCCCAGAGGCTATTATCCTTTCAGGATTTGACCCAGTGAGAAGAGAAATCGCTCGTTTGGCTTTACACCGTTTGGTAACAGATGGCCGAATTCACCCTGCAAGAATTGAAGAAATTGTTGCCAAAACCAAAAAACAAATTGAAGATGAAATTGTAGAAATTGGAGAGCGTACCGTGATTGATTTACAAATTCATGGTTTGCATCCTGAATTGATTAGAATGGTAGGACGTATGCGTTACCGTTCGTCTTATGGACAAAATTTATTACACCACAGTAGAGAGGTAGCTAATTTCTGCGCTACGATGGCTTCGGAGTTAGGTTTGGATTCGAAAATGGCTAAAAGAGCCGGTTTATTACACGATATAGGTAAAGTGCCTGACGATAATCCAGAATTACCTCACGCAATTTTAGGGATGCAGTTGGCTGAAAAATATAAAGAACATCCTGAAATTTGTAATGCCATTGGCGCCCATCATGATGAGATTGAAATGACCTCAATGATTTCGCCAATTATTCAAGCTTGTGATGCCATTTCGGGAGCTAGACCAGGTGCTAGACGTGAGGTAGTAGAAAGTTACATCAAGCGTTTGAAAGAGTTGGAAGAATTGGCTCTTTCTTACCCAGGGGTAGAAAAAACTTTTGCGATTCAAGCTGGTAGAGAATTGAGGGTAGTTGTAGAAAGCGAACGCATTACTGATGCGCAAGCTGAATTATTGGCTGCGGACATTTCAAACAGAATTCAAACAGAAATGACTTATCCTGGTCAAATCAAAGTAACTGTAATTAGAGAAACACGTTCAGTGTCTTATGCAAAATAAGAAATTT
>JAIEMU010000141.1 GCA_019751895.1 Sphingobacteriaceae bacterium
CGTGTGCTCTTCCGATCTTCAATTAAATTGGTTAAATCTAGCTTATCAAAGTTTTTTTCTTTGATTAATTTTGCTTGCTCTTGTGTCCAAGCAAAAAAATCTTGATCATATAAATTAAGCGCTGCACCCATGGTAAGTCCTCCTATTAATTTTATGATTATACCATTAAATTATCGTTTTTACCAGTTAGTCTAAATAGCTATAAATTTTCTAAGCTACCTATGTGGCAGTGAAAGTCAGCTATTTTAATTAAGTTGTTGATTTCTTGTTGTGTGTATTGTTTCATAATAATTTCCTTAATATTCTGGTGTCGACAGCAAGACTCGAACTTGCAACCTTACCCTTAGGAGGGGTCTACTCTATCAATTTGAGCTATGCCAACAATAATGACAGTAGTATCTAACTACAATCGATTTAAAAGGTACTTTAATAGCCATAGAAGAGATACCAATAGGCTAGGTAAGTACCCCCGAATACACAACTGGTCTTTTCTTTTTTAGTCAGACACTAGGGGTGGTGCACTTCATTCTTTAATGGGGCTTAGTTTGTCCAGGTAATGATTTCGTATGTTTATGGCTACACTTTCAGTTTAGCCATAAACATAAATTGTTTTTTGTAACGTAGTTTTTTTACAATTTCGAGGGTGAAATATCATGTTAAGATGATATCAGTTCATCTTCGTTTAAGGTTCTTATAAATTGAATTAATTCATCCGCACTATATTCTTTTTCCAACTTCTTAAATCCATAGCTTGGGTAAAAGGCTTTAACGAGATAATCAATATTTTTGCATTCTAACAATACTACTCTTCCGCCTAAGCGAGCCTGACCATCTAAGACGGTACTCATACAATATTGCATTAAAAGACTTCCCGTAATGCGGTCTTTATGCAAATCATTTTTGCCAATCTGACCGATTAATATAGCAGGTACTTCCGTTATTAATTTACCATTAATTTTTGAGCCAAAACCATCCAAGTTTTTAATTTGTTTGCCACTAAAGGTTTCTGGAATATTGAGGATTTGAATTGCTAATGTGAAATATGCAACTATTTGGACTTTATTATCTAACTCATCACAAACTAAAAAAGTTCTACTTTTTCCGGTTCTTTCATTTTTCAATGCTTTTGTTTTTAGAAAATAAGCAATATCAGGATCTTTTACACATGTGAAAAGAGCAAGAAAATCTTGTAATTCTTGCTCTTCATATTGTAGAATAAAATCTTTTAGCGAAGTGATAAAGAACGTAATTTTTGTGCACCTTCTTTAAGATTTTTTTGTGAGGTTAATGTTCTATCTATTTTTACTGATGTTGTTGGAGTAGAAACTATTTTTACAAATGATTCTACTGCTTGCTTACTATCCAAAGTAAATTCTTTGGTAAAAGATGAAGTAGCCATTTTAAAATTCCTATCAATATTAATTTTTGTATTGGTTTTAGTATGTATTTATATTACACTAAATACCCGATGCTGAATTATAGCATATACTTGACATTATGTAAACTTATTTAAAGTGTTATGCTTGTAATTCACTATTACCGCCACAATAGAGATATTTTTATTGTTGTGAGTTGGACGCACGGTGTTTGGTTCTGCAGGAACAATCGCGACTAGGTTATACTTATAGAAAAGCATAACCTTTAATGGTTTTATTTTTAGTGTGCAATTTTTTTACTAACTGTTTCAGCATAAGCTTTTAATACTTCATTAATTTTAACTTGGTATTTTGCGCTATGTTTTTTGAAGAAATCAATAACATCGGTATCTAATTTAATATAAATACCTTTTTTTCTGGTTCTCTAAATTGCATCAAATTAATTAAATCATCGGTAATTTCAGGATTATCTGTATAATCAAGATCACGGCCTAATAATAAGAACCTGCTATAGTTTCACATATTTCTAAGCTGCCTATGTGGCAGTGAACTTTTGTTTAAGTAGTCAAATACAAGCTCTAACTTTCTAAGCTGCCTATGTGGCAGTGAACTACTTAAGATGTTTAACTGGGTGGAATATAGTTTTCTAAGCTGCCTATGTGGCAGTGAACTTGCTATACTATCACCGCGCATTTATTACCACTTTCTAAGCTGCCTATGTGGCAGTGAACAAATAAAAATGCAAGAGGTTAAATTTACGTTCTTTCTAAGCTGCCTATGTGGCAGTGAACTTTCCATCTCGATTATGATTTTTGCATTGGTTTTTCTAAGCTGCCTATGTGGCAGTGAACTACTTCGGCGTTGCTACTCTCACCAAGTATGCTTTCTAAGCTGCCTATGTGGCAGTGAACGACGCAAATATAGTCTTGCGATTAACTCAGTATTTCTAAGCTGCCTATGTGGCAGTGAACTGCATTAACTGGTATCTGTAGTAATCCAGAGTTTTCTAAGCTGCCTATGTGGCAGTGAACGGAACGTGAAAGCGTTGTTGATGACGACATGCTTTCTAAGCTGCCTATGTGGCAGTGAACGTATTGTATAGAATGGTTGCCTAACAAACTAATTTCTAAGCTGCCTATGTGGCAGTGAACCGCAGCCTCTGTTGATTGACCCATTAAAACGTTTTCTAAGCTGCCTATGTGGCAGTGAACGTGGGTGTGGATATCTTCCAGACCAAGCAGTCTTTCTAAGCTGCCTATGTGGCAGTGAACAATTACATCTTGATTAATAATCAAGCTGTGGCTTTCTAAGCTGCCTATGTGGCAGTGAACGGCAGATTCTAACATCGCAAACGACTGGTATTTTTCTAAGCTGCCTATGTGGCAGTGAACGCGTAATGCCAATATTTTCCGGTGCATAACAATTTCTAAGCTGCCTATGTGGCAGTGAACGTGAGGACGTTGCGAATCTATTTGCCGCTAGTTTTCTAAGCTGCCTATGTGGCAGTGAACAGATTGATATGACTAACGCAAAATTAGTAGCATTTCTAAGCTGCCTATGTGGCAGTGAACAGCAATCAAAGAGCTAATTCAACAAATAAAAATTTCTAAGCTGCCTATGTGGCAGTGAACTAGATAGTGCTAAATTATCAAAAGATAGTTATTTTCTAAGCTGCCTATGTGGCAGTGAACATGTGTAACGTAGCTCAGCTGGTAGAGCAACCTTTCTAAGCTGCCTATGTGGCAGTGAACTTGTAACTCGTCATAAAGCACATCTAGTTTACTTTCTAAGCTGCCTATGTGGCAGTGAACGCGTGGTCTTGTAGTCTGCAAGTAATCCAAACTTTCTAAGCTGCCTATGTGGCAGTGAACACTGAATTAGTGTACTAAGCGATTTTCTTAGCTTTCTAAGCTGCCTATGTGGCAGTGAACTTGGGTTAGCCAAAGTGAATTAACTTGGTGGCTTTCTAAGCTGCCTATGTGGCAGTGAACGCTGTTTTACTACCGCAGCAAGGGCAATCTATTTTCTAAGCTGCCTATGTGGCAGTGAACAGAATTTTAACATAAAAAAATAAGCTTACAACAACAAACTAGGCTGCAATTTACCATTTTAACCAAAGTTTTTAGCACTTGCTGTAAGCTACTGATATATTTATTTTGTTAAAGAACTAAAAAATATTTGGTTAAAACTCTGGAACGGTTGCATCCGAGCTTAGTCCGTATGAGCTGAAACCACCATTTTCTGCATCGACTTTATTCTCTTTATGAATAAATAAGCGGAACGGATGCTGATTGGTCAGACTCTTTAGCTGAACAAACGGTAAATCAGATGTAGTTATGACATTTTGATAACGTTTCACAGCTTCATCAAAATCAATATCACCACGCTTGACCCGATGACGCGCCAAACGATCTGCATTAGTTTTAACTTGCTTGCGGCTAAATGTTGCGTGACCTGTAATTTTATGCATAGCCACTTCACTAATAGAGGTAATCTGAATATAATCGCTTAAACGAGCTAACCAACTATTTATGTTCAGGTTATGCAATTCATCCTCGCTATTTGCAAACAACCGTAATTTTGCACCTAAAAATCCAATGCCTTTTTCTTCATTAAAGCGATACTCAGGAAACGATACACCTATATTTGATTTCTCATTGTGATTTTTAACCTCTACCAATGCCAAATGAAGTTGTGCATAAAGTTTTGACCAGATGAAATATGTTGCAATTTCTTCTTGTTCAATAAGAGTTATTTCTTGATAATAAGGCATCAAATTACTCCTTACCACTTTGACTCTTCCCTTTTTTATCATCTTTTCCCTTACCCTGGAAAAGCCCACCACGAATCAGATTCGCAACAACGTAATTTGCTTGTTCACCGATGTCATCCCCGTTAAGCCAAGACAAAATCAAACTATAAAGATCTCCATCTTTCGGCTTTTCTCTAAATGCTTGACCAATTTGTGTTACCGAACCATAAGGTTCTGCAGCAATCGGAAATTTAGCATTAGGATACCAATTATCAATCGTTCTTATTGCATTGCCTATTTTTACATTGTGTATAGCTGCACAATTATCAAGCTTAAACAATTCTTTGCCTTTTACATTCATGTTCATTTCTTGCGAAGGAAATACATGTTGACCATTACCCAGCTTAGCATAAGCCTCAACTCGCAAAAATACAAAACTATTCTCGCTGCCATTAATCCCTGCTAACATATGATTTTTTAGCACGTTTAAATTCACATCACTTTCATTTATAGAGAAGTCATTCAATGAATAATCTCTGGCATTAAACGCCAATGGTTTTTCTATACCATTCAAATAAACCATAATGATAATTTGCTCAGCGCACACTCTGTTGCGCCACAAAAATCGACCATTAGCAAGATTATGTGCATAGCGTAATGCTAACGTTTCCAAGCCACTGCCATCAATCTTCCTAAAATCGCTAACCTTTTCAACTAGAGCTTTTTCAAAATCTGGACTATTACACGCAAAAGGTTTTCCTAGGTTACCAATCACTCTCAAGCTAAAACTTAATCGTAGCGTATCTTTATCCATTGGCAAATTAGCATCATCGCTATCAGAAGCAACAGGATTTGGTTGTGATTTTTTATCATCATCAATGCCATATGCGCTTTGCGTCGATCTATTTTGTCGTTTAGTAATAGGAATTGGTTGCCATGCTTCTGGTTGTTCAATATTGCCCCAATTACCAGAATACATCAAGCCATCCGAGACTTCCAATTTTCTCTCAAATGAAAGCACACTTGGTAACTCTAATTTTTTATTTGCATTACTCACATCCATTCTCCTTAAAAATAATATTTAGTAAAAATCTAGTTCCGTATTCGCAGAGGAAATTCCACTTTCTGACGGTTGACATGTCTCAGATTGATTATTTAACAATTGCTTACATAAATACCAATTTTTCTCATAGTGATAGTGCCAAAGGCAGTTTTCCAATTCATCAACCGTTTTAATGCGATGTACACTCATCCACTCACCGACACTATGTACCGCTTCTACAAAACAGACAGGCGTTTCACAATCTCGCGTATTTTTAACTTTACACTGCTCATATACTGGCGAAATTGCTTTATAGCCAACCATAATCGGTACCAAATAGCCTTGACGGGGTTTAGGCATATACTCCCAATCTGCATCTGTTTCCTCATTAGGCTCAATGTATGCCAGCCATTGCTGTAATAACTTGCTATTTAGCTTATCAGGCTCTAGACCAGCAAAATACTTGATCAAAATATCAGGAATGGCATCACTTGAATAAGGCTGTTCTAGGTACTTCAACCAAATGTGCTCCAACTCTGAACCTATTGTAACGTCCTCTTCCGCCATTCTTGACAGATAAGTTGCTATCAAGTCGTGCTTTGGTCTTGCACTTTTCTTTAGCGCTGAAAAATCAAGCCATGCATCTAATAATTCTGTTTCAGGTCTAGTTTCACAAAGTGATT
Source organism: Sphingobacteriaceae bacterium (assembly GCA_019751895.1). Lineage (GTDB taxonomy): Bacteria > Bacteroidota > Bacteroidia > Sphingobacteriales > Sphingobacteriaceae > Pedobacter. The sequence continues at coordinate 5,854 of JAIEMU010000141.1, forward strand.
CATAATGCTCTTTTAAAAAAGACGATCTATCCATCAGAACAAAACCAGGTAATAATTTTCTTTTAATCAAGCGGAGCTTTGCTGGCTCAGCGGAAAAAATATCTATGCTAACATCTTCATTAATGACCGTACCACCTGCCAAATGCTGAATAAGGCAAACCTTTTTAAGCCAATCAATAAAACTATCTTTTATATTTCCAATATTACCATCACATCTTATCAACAGAGAAACGATCATATTCATTTTCCCCTCTTCAATAACGGGTGGTGTTGATGATTTATCGTGCGATGTCAGATAAGGTGGATTACGGCTTTGGGTAAATTCTGCCTCATATTTGCCATAAGTATGCACATGATGTGAGTGCGCAATTACAGAGCAACCAGACAAATTGATATCAGCAAATTGACTTTCCTTAGTTAATTTACGAGCTAGATTATGTGTGTAACCTAAAAAATGTGTAATAGCTGGAAATCCCCAAGTAAAACCAGCAATAGCATTTGCATTCTGAACTTTTAATTTGTTTATCAATATAAATTGGCTCATTCTATCACCTTTGCTGCTTTAACATCCATAGCTACCAGCTCATCAAATTCACGAAGCGCTGATTCCATTAATTCTAGCCACATCCGAGTATGATCTGGCTGAGGCGAAAATTTTTTGTCTTTCCCAACTAACACCAAATTCAACCAACGAGCAAAATCTGTACATACAACAGCTTGCCAAACGTTATGTTTTCTTTCTGCCTGAAAGAGCTCATCATCTCGGTATGGATCAAGAAATAATTGATGTTCTCGCTTTAATTTTATATCATTATTAGCGGTCCAACCAGACTCAATATCTTGAATAATAGTCGCAGAATCAAGAGTAGAATCAATAATCCTACCAACCCAATCATTGATCCATTGCTTTCTTTTTGGATGTTTAATACTTAATTCAATTTTATCAAAACGAATTAGAAAATCACGCAAATAATCAATGTCGTCCTTTGAAACATGGTACCTAAGTTGCGTATCAAAAAATGATTTTTTATACACAGGTGGTTTTAGTTGAGATTGCCATATCGGCGGCGCCGATAAAAATAAATGCAACCGCCCACCTCTTTTCCCATTTAGTTGGGATGCATTGCTATGATTGCTAGCTGTAACACTAATCTTTCCTTTTCCAGAAAAATATACCGCTTCGATTTTTGAAAATTTTTCTTTCCTCTCAAAATCGTCTCGAATTTTCCTTTGACGGTCATTAAATTCTTTTACTGCAGATTTTTCAAAAATAGCGTGCGCAAGAGAAGACGACTTCATAATACTTAAAAGATGATAATTATCAGTATTTCCTGATAATTTGATGATTGGAAAGTATACTTGCTTAGCTAAAATGTGGCTTGCTAATTCATCTGATCGCAATGCATTCGAAAAACCTTTATTCCAATCAAGATAATTATCATCAGAAAATTTTCTTAAAGCTTGGCTATTTTCATTTGCCAATTCGGCAGCTAATTTAACTCCATTACATTCTAACTCAAGAAATTGGAAAACTGGTGCAAACTGATTACCCGCAACTGCACCATCAATCGCCTTAACTCTAAGAGACGATGTGGTCACATAACTAGAATTTATTATTTCAACTTGATCATATATGGACGGCGTATCAATTTTGGAGTGCGTCAGTTTACTTACGTGCGTCGCAAAACTCACACTCGCCGCATTCTTAGATGCCTCTGAAATCCAAAACTCAGGATCGTATTTTTTGATTATTTTTTCAACTTCTTTAGCATACTCATTACTAAGCGATGACATGGCATCGAAGACCTCTTTATCATTCGCGCTTAAGCCATTTTTTATTATAAAAAGCCCTTGAAGTATACGACGCTGAAAATCAATTGGCTCTTCCTCTTTATTCCTCTTCAATTTTTCGTTTTCAAAATGATTCATTAGTGACTGGTTATTAGAGTAAAAGTTTTTTAGCGCTTCTTTTATGTACTTTTCTTCTTCCAAGTTACGTTTCTGCAGAAAAAAATCAGAAATAACGCTCTCCCATGATTGCAAAATTGATTGTCCTTCACTCATTATTTAACTCCTGATAAATACCTAAATTCGGATGGTAACAATAGGAAGGCACATTACCTTCTTTATACTGAATAAGCCGCACTTCTCCAAAACGTTTGCTGGTTTCCTCCAAGTCTATGTCAAAATCCTTGGCAAGATTTGCATAGATTTTTTGAGCATCTAAATTAAACCAAAATCGGCATCCACTATTTATAGCTGGCAGCTCAATATTCTTAATCTCTATAATGGGATCGCAAAACCTAGCTGGGCGTGCATCTTCATTTTTCCATTGCCATTTTTCTTTTGAATACTCGTCTCTCAAAACCAAATAATACGCTTCATCTTTTTGTGATTGCCTAAAGCGCTGCTGCCGTTGAACTTCACCACACCAATGCGGATTATAACTCCACCAGACTCTAGCACCACCAATTAACTGGTTACCATTCTGCTTGTTACCAAATAATCGTGTAGCAATGGCTTTTTGCTCAAGCCCGATAAGATTCATTTTACTTTTATCTTCTGGAAGCATAATCTTAGGTATTGAAGTAATTATTTGGTACTGTTCATCCGATATAAGATGCTCAAGTTTGTGCGATTCCAACTTGTGCTCTGAAGACTCAAAACCAGGCTTTTCAAAACAAATATTCTTTCTACACAGCGCTTTATAATTCTCATTTAGCAGGCAAATATTAGGTAGCTCTGGCACTATATTTCTATGCCTCAATATACGCCCAGCTAATTGTACAATTGAACGCATCGAGCTTGGCTCAACCACAGCCCAGTCATAATCATGATCCCTACCAACTTCGGCTACTGGCGATGCCAACACCACAAAGACATGGTTAATCTGATCATAGCTAGACAATACGTTGACAATTTCCTCTTGCTGCCAGATCGCATCTGGATCATGGCGTTTTAGAATCTTGTCTAACCTACCTTCTATATGCGAGCGCATGGCCAGCGGATAACGACTATGATAAACACAGTAATGTATCAACGTATCTGGTGGCGAATCCATTGCCAATAACTCCTTGGTTACCGTAACCAGTGGATTGATATTAGCCATACGCACCAAACCAATAGATATTTTTTTATTTTTCTTGGTTAAATAGTGCTGCTTGTGTAGAAGAAGAATATTACCATGAATGGTTCTAGCTAAATTATGAATAGTATCATAAGTACCTGTTGCTTCTATCTTAGCAATATAACCTTTTCTCTTAGCCTGAGTATGTAGTTTGATATTATCTACCCGTTTTTTGATAAATACATCATGTTGTTTCTTAAATGTATCAAAATCAGAAATTTGTGCAGAGCTACAACCAAACTCATCAAACCAAGCACAACTTATATTTTTATTCCAATCTTGAATATTCGCGTTGGCATATTGCTGCCAACCAGAGTGATAAGCTTCGAATAATGCATATGAAAGCGCTGGCGGCATAGTAGCTGTAGATAATAACACTCTGCTACCCAAAATTCCTGCCCAATGCACTAGGCGACATAGAGCAGGTAAGTCTTCAAGCCCAAAGTCATCTGGTTCATCGAGGACTAGATCAGACGTAAGCAAGCGCAGCATCGGAGCAATTTGTTTGCCTCCTCTTGTACCCTCGGTTGCTGGCATCAAGTGATCAATTGTACTAACTAAAATTGGTGCTTGAATCAGTTTTTCAATTTTATCATCGTGCTCTGTCCAGCGTTTCAAGCTGTGATCACCGAGTGAACCTTGGTAACTAATATATGTATCAGCACCCATCAGCTGTTCTTGTGATTCGCTACCTGTTAACACTTGGGTTGAGTCTTGAGTGGAAGAACTATTTTTGCCTGTTTCATTTTCAAATAATTGTTTAACTGAACTACCACCAACTAGCACGGCTAAATCTTCTTCGCTTATTTTTAGTTTATCTTGATACTCAATACCAGTTTGTAGCGTTAACGTTCTTAAGCCTATCGCCACACTAAAACGGATTCTACCTACCGCAGTCCCAATGGCATACATAATTTTAGCATTAGCTTGCGTTTTTCCCGTGCCAGTTGAAGCCATGTTGATACCAAAAAAGCCCTGATTTACTACTTCACCGCCCAACTGCTGAGCTAATTTTTTCGCTTCATCTTGCCAACCATATTTTTCTCTTTTACTCTTTTCTGTGTTACTTTCCAATGCATTGTTTCTATCAAGGTTTTTTAATGTAGCATTGAGCTTTGGTAGAGCGGTAACAATTTTAGCAGCATTATGTGCCACGCCAATATGATGCTCATCAAGCTTTTGTTTTAAAGTATTTGTCTGTCGATCAGTATTAGCATATGCCATATAAAATGGATCTTGCCATTCTCTTTTTACTTCTGGTTGGGAAGAATAATAATGGTCAGCTAACATCAACGCTAAGCGTGCAAGGTGGCTGGTAAACAAATCTTCGTGGAGCAAATTTGAAGATAAGCTTGGTAGCTTTGAAATTGCTTCTGATGCAGCCAAACAGGCTGTTGCTCGCCAAAGATTACTTTCAACTGGTAACCCATTCTCAAACGTCCAATTATCATTTACACGATTTTTTTGCTCTGCCTCATTGCAACGTGGTGAATTCCAATTTGCATCAAAATTATTGACAAACCAATAACTCACGTATTCAATGTCGGGTGGATTTGTTTCTGAGCTTGGAACTACGGGCAATTTATGGTGAGAAAGAATCAACCAAGCCACTAACTGTGCAAAAGGCGGCAGGTTTTTGAGTGGGTGATTATTTTCAATACTACCATCAACACCATCCCCAAAGTAGGATGAAAACATATCGCTACCAACTCTTGTTAATGCTTCCAACCACTCTTTATCAGATTTATTCTGAACAAATGCCTGAAAAATACGCATGGAAACCCATTCATGCCGATATGGTTCAAACACATCAATTGTAATGTTCGGATCAAGCTTCGCTTGGAAAAGATTATTTGCCTTACCAAAATCATGAAAAAGTCCTGCAATTGCAGCGGCATACTGAATAATATTCAAAGTTTTCCACTGATATTTATCCATATACTGCTTAATTCCAGTTTCCGTAAAATTTACTGGCACAATTCCTTGACTATTAAATTTACTCCGATTACCAACGATCCATTGCAATTCGCTACGGGTGCGAGTTTTAATCCGATGGCAGGCAACCGCAGTACTCTTGGTTGCAGTTTGACGGAGTAATTTTTTGACAGCAAGTAAACCTTCTTCAGTGATCACGGTTTGCCAAGTATTATCACCAAAGGCATTAATTGCTGGAACAGGAGCTGTTGGTACCATCATCATAGGAGTTGGATGTGTAATGTTTTTACTG
>JAIEMU010000145.1 GCA_019751895.1 Sphingobacteriaceae bacterium
TAAAAGGTCCTTCACCAATAAAAACTTGCGTTTTGTTCAAATCTGTTTCATACAAATAGTTGTTGTCTAAAAAATACGCCCAAATGTCTTTTTCATAGGTTTTGCACCATTCCAATTGTTTTAAGGTATAGCCAATTTTGAGTGTGTCGTGGCTATCGTCGGGTAAAATTTTATCCATAAAGTATAAAATTTTACCGTTATTAATCATTTTGGTCAACAAAGTTCTGTCTTCCAACTCTTGTTGTTTCACAAAAAGTTCTTCCCTTGCATAGGTTTCTACCACACGAGGTACGATGTATTCTGGAGCATATCTTCTCGACAAATATTTAGGTGCGCTTTGTACAATGGCACCATAAAATTTACTATTTCCTCCCAAAAACATATCCAAACCAATGCCCATATAATGATTACTCAAAGCAATTTGCGCTTCAAAACCAGAAACATAAGTAATAAAAGTAGGTACTTTGGCTTGTGGATAATAGTATTTGATGTATTTGAAAGCCTCCGTTAAGTTCTCTTCTAAAGGTTTTAAATTAGCGTGAACGCTATCTGTTTCCTTCACCAAATCGGCGTAAGCTTGGTCTCGATACAAAATATTCAAAATATCTGTTCCCGAATACTCTGGTCTTCCCACCATTTTATGAATGTAATCGTCGTAAAAAACACCATAGTTTTGTGACAAAAACAAATCTGTTTGCGCAATGTCGTTGTTTTTTCGAGTAGAGAGGTCTTTATCAAACCTACGTATCTTGATATTTACGTCAATATCGCTCACATCTGGCTTATTATTTTGTTTACACGAAATAATTGACAACATAGCCAGAAAAATTAAATAAATTTGTGCGGTTTTAAAGGGATTTTTCATTCCTACAAAGATAATTTATTACCATAATACACTCAAATACATTCGTAAATTAAATGAAGATTGCATTAGCCCAACACAATTACCACATTGGTAATTTTGAATCCAATACAAAAAAAATTATTGAACATATCCATTTGGCAAAAAAAAACAATGCTGATTTGATTGTGTTTTCTGAATTGTCTGTTTGTGGTTATGCTCCTCAAGATTTTTTAGCTTTCGATACTTTTATCAACCACTGCGAAACCGCAGCAAAACACATTGCCAAGCATTGTTTAGACATTGCCTGTATTGTGGGTTTGCCCATAAAAAACACTTCCCCAATAGGCAAAAAACTATACAACGCCGCTTATTTTATCGAAAACGGAGAAATAAAATCTACCGTTCGTAAAACGCTTTTGCCTACTTACGATGTTTTTGACGAATACCGTTATTTTGAAAATAACCGTCAGTTTGAATGTATTTCTTTCCAAAACAAAAAAATTGCCTTAACCATTTGTGAAGATTTATGGAACGAAAACCATCTTTATTCTGTTTCTCCGATGGACGAATTGATTAAACAAAAGCCTGATTTGATGATTAATATCGCCGCTTCTCCGTTTTCAACTCAACAAGGAAAAGAGCGTCAACACATTTTATCTAGCAATGCAAAAAAATATGCTTTACCCCTTCTGTATGTCAATCAAGTAGGAGCGCAAACCGAAATTATTTTCGATGGTGGTTCTTGCGTTTTTGATGCGCAAGGCGAAAAACAAATGGAGTTAAAGTCTTTTGAAGAAGATTTTCAAATCGTTAATACTGAACAACTTTTAACCCTTGAAAAAACAGATGCGCCAAGCGAAATTGCGCAAATACACGATGCTTTGGTGTTGGGGATTAAAGATTATTTTCAAAAATCAGGTTTTTCAAAGGCTATTTTAGGTCTTTCGGGCGGTATCGATTCGGCAATTGTTTGCGTTTTGGCAGCAAGAGCTTTGGGTGCTGAAAATGTATTAGCGGTACTGTTACCCTCGCAATATTCGTCCGACCATTCGGTAAAAGACGCCTTAGATTTGGTTAACAACTTAGGCTGTAAATCCGAAATTATTCCTATTCACAACGCAGCAAATGCTTTTGAGGAAATGCTATCGCCTATTTTCAAGGGTCTTGCTCCAAATTTGACGGAAGAAAACATCCAATCGAGGAGTAGAGGATTAACGCTAATGGCGATTAGCAATAAATTGGGCTATGTGTTGCTCAATACTTCCAACAAAAGTGAAGTTGCTGTAGGTTATGGCACACTTTATGGCGATATGTGTGGTGCCATTGGGGTAATTGGCGATGTGTATAAAACCCAAATTTATGCTTTGGCAAATTACATCAACAAAGATGAGGTTGTCATTCCGATAAACACCATCGTGAAACCGCCTTCGGCAGAATTGCGCCCCGACCAAAAAGACTCCGATTCATTGCCTGATTATGATGTTTTGGACAGCATTTTGTTTCAATACATCGAAAAACAACAAACGCCCTCACAACTGATCGAACAGGGTTTTGACAAAGATTTGGTAAATAGAATTATCCAATTGGTAAACAACGCCGAATTTAAACGTTACCAAACACCTCCTATTTTGCGGGTATCAAACAAAGCTTTTGGTATTGGAAGAATGATTCCAATTGTTGCCAAACACAATCCCTAATCGTTGGTACGTCGATTTTTTAGGTAATAAAAAAACAAATTGAAGGCAATAACCACATGATTGAACAGATTGGGTAGCCATCCATAATAAAAACTAAGGATTTTAAACCTTTCTTTCAGGCTTTCCCAATGTTTTTGTTTGCTCATGCCTCCCACCAAATATTTGGCTACATAGGCGTTTACATTTTGTATGCTTTTTGCTTTTTTAGCCGCTTTCAATATCCAATCTATATCTGCGCTATATTTATACGTGGTGTCGTAAGGTTCGGTCAAACTGCGTTTGATATAAATTGCTTGGTGGCAAACATTCATGCCATACTTAAAACTTTTCCAAGTGAAATTTTTGGGTGCCTGATGTCGTCTTCTACCCAAGCTTTGCCAGTGTTGGTCGTACATCTCTGTTTCGCCATAATAGATATCCGCCATAACTTTTTCGACAAAAATATTCGATATAGTTGTATTATTATAGATTTCATCACCCGAATTCATAAACAACACATAGTCGCCCGTTGCCAATGCCAAACCCTTGTTCATCGCGTCATAAATGCCTTTATCGGGTTCAGAAAGCAGTTTTGAAATGCGGTTTTCGTAGCGTCTAATAACTTCCAGCGTGCCATCCGTAGATGCACCATCGATTATAATATATTCGATATTCGAATAATTTTGTCCCAAAACGGATAATATGGTGCGCTCAATATCCGCCACATTATTATAAACTATGGTAATGACACTTACTTTAGGATTCATTTTTTGTTATTTAAAACACTATTATACAGTTCAATATGTTTTTTTGCGATAACCTCAGGCGCAAAATTCTTTAAAATACTTTCTCTAGCATTTTGTTGTATCAAAAGTTGTATTTCACAACTATACAACCAAGCTATACCCGCAGCCAAATCTTCTGCCGACTCATATTTCGCCAGATAACCATTCTCCAAATGCGAAACCATATCGGGAATACCGCCCGTTTCGAAAGCGATAACCGGTGTAGCACAAGCCAAACTTTCCATCACCGTATTCGGCAAGTTATCTTCCAAAGAGGGCGTAATAAAAGCGTCTGCTGCCGAATAGCTTTGGGCGAGTTGCGTATCATTGCTGATGTTCCCTAAAAAAGTGGTTTTAAAAGGAAATTCGGGCATGTTTTCGGTGCTTTTATTGCCAAATATGACCAATTCGACGTTTCCTTTTTCAATTGCTGGGTTTTGAGCCAACAAATTTAGGGCTTCAATTAAGTATTGCGCACCCTTATGCTTATCGTTTTTTGAAGGCATAAAGCCACTCATCAATACAAATTTATGTGGTTCAATCCCCAAAAAAACTTTCGCTTCGCTTTTTGGGTAGGGTTTAAACACCTCTATTTCAATGGTGTTTGGGATAACTGAAACCTCCTTAAATTGCAACAAACTGCTTTTTTTTGCTGAGTTTGCCATCCAACGACTAGGTGCAACCACACTAAAATCTAATTTTGAATAGGCTTTCTTTTTTTTAAGCCAGTTTTTATGCGAAATGTCGTTGGCTGAACTGCTTTTCAAAAGCGGACAATTGCCACATTCTTTTAAAAAATTTTGACAAGCATAACGCACATGGCATCCACCTGTAAACGCATTGCTGTCGTGAAAAGTCCAAACAATAGGTTTGTTGAGTTTGCTTAATTCTTCAAGGTTTTTTGGTGTCAAAAAACCATGATTTATCCAATGTAAATGAATAATATCTGCTGATTTTAGCGCTGGATGATTTGCAATCGCTTGTCCGAAAAATTGCAATGAAAATGGTGTTTTAACCGCTTTAACAAATATTTTCGTTAAATATCGTTCTGCCAAAATATTACATACCGCTTTGATTTTACGAAAAAATATTGCGCTAAAATTAATGGTTTTATGGCTAGGCGAAAACTGAAAATAAACCATTATCTCCGACTCAACGCCTTGTTCATTGAGCGCATCCGAAAGGCGCAAACAAGCCCTGCCTGCTCCGCCATTTCCTTCATAGGTATTTAGGTGTAAAACTTTCAAATCAATCAAAAATACAGTTTATTGTGTGAATGTAGAAAGGTTTATGCGCCATTTTTACCAGAAACCTTATTTTTTTCTTTTCTTTGCGCTTGTATGGAAAACCTCTTAACTGACAATAATTTTTGGAAAAATTATTGGGAAAGCAAAACCGATGTTTCGGTTGTAATCCCTAAAAACTATCTATTTCATCAACAATTAACCAAATTAGTTGAGCAGAACAACATAAAAACAGCCATCGAATTGGGTGGTTTCCCTGGTTATTACGCTGTTTTTTTAAAAAAACATTTGGCGCTTGAGGTTACTTTGTTGGATTATTTTATCCACCAACCCATCATCAACGAACTTTTAAAGGTGAACGATTTACAGGAAACGGATGTTAAAGTCATTGAGCAAGATTTGTTTAGTTTTCAAACCGACAAAAAATATGATTTGGTGCTGAGTTGCGGTTTGATTGAGCATTTTATCGATACCGAAGATATTATCAAACGCCATGTTGCGTTTTTGGAAGATAAGGGCACTTTGTTTCTCACCTTACCCAACTTTCATGCTTTAAATGGTTGGTTTCAAAAAACGTTTGACAAGGAAAATTATGCCAAACACAATTTAACTTGTATGAATCCTGTTTTGTTGCAACAAATTTGTGAAAAAATGGGTTTAGAAGTGGTTCAATCTCGTTATTTTGGGCGTTTTAGTTTGTGGCTAGAAAATGAAAACAAAAAACCATTTTTGGTTCGTTTGTTCAAAAAATCAATGTGGTTGGTCGGCAAAGTGTTTACAAAAATATTCCCATTTGATAGCAAATGGCTTTCTCCTTACCTCATTGTAGAGGCTAAAAAGGTACGTTAGGGATAGGGTTCCTTTAGGTAATAAACCGAGGAAAGATTGTTTTTGTTTTATCGATTTTAATGTCATATTTGTTTTTAAATCAACAACATCATTATGAAACATTTAAAAAAACTAGCTTACTTATTACCTTTAGTATCTTTAATCGCCTGCAACGAAAAGCCTAGAACAGCCGTTGAGGGCACATGGAAATTACTTTCAGCCACAACTATTAAAAACAAAAATGAGGTGAGCGTAGAGAAATTCGAAGGTCAAGAGATGATAAAAATCATTAACAATAGCCATTTTTCTTTTATTCGACATGATTTAGAAAATGGCAAAGGTAAAAACCCTGTGTTTTCGGCTGGTGCGGGAACGTACAAAATCGACGGTAAAAAATATAGCGAACACCTTACTTTTTGCAATTACAGAGAAGTAGAGGGCATGACCGTTAATTTCGATATTGAGATAAACAAAGACACCCTAACGATGACTGGACTAGAAGAAAAAAAGGAAATCGGTTTAAGTCAAACCATTATCGAAAAATACATTAGAGTGAAATAAAAATCTTGATTCGTATCCTCACGAACCTATCTTCCTTCTAAAAAATAAAGGGATGGATTTATAAAAACCCCATCCCTATTCGTTTTCAACTTACATCTTTTTCATTATGAAAAAATTGTTGTCGGAGGTGTTTATTTTCCGTGTATCATTTCAAAATATGCCTTTTCGATTTTTTCTTGATGGTTTGAATGTGCAATTTTAACCATCTCGCTCGCTCGTTGTTTTAGTGTTTTACCATACAAATCGGCAATACCGTTTTCGGTAACAATATACTGCACATGCGATCTTGTGGTTACTATTCCCGCTCCTTGTTTCAAAAATGGCACGATTCTACTGTCTCCGTTTTTAGTTATCGACGGCAAAGCAATTATTGCCTTTCCTCCCTCACTTAAAGATGCTCCACGAATAAAATCCATTTGACCGCCCACACCAGAGTACATTCGCGAGCCAATAGAGTCTGCGCAAACTTGCCCCGTAATATCCACTTCTATTGCCGAGTTAATTGCAATCATTTTTGGATTTTTTCTAATTACAGACGTATCATTTACATAGGACGACTCTCGCAATTCGATAAATGGATTGTCGTGAATAAAATCGTACAAACGTTGCGAACCCATCAAAAAAGTAGCTAAGGCTCTACCTCTGTTTACGCCTTTATAATTGCAATTGATAACGTTTTTTTCTATTAAATCAATTACTCCATCCGAAAACATTTCGGTGTGTAAGCCTAAATTTTTATGGTGTATCAACTTCGTCAACGCCGCATTTGGGATAGAGCCAATACCCATTTGCAAGGTGCTTTCGTCTTCAATCAAGCTGGCTACAAAGCTACCTATTTTATCTTCTGTTGCAGATATTGGCGCCATTTCGTGTCCGTAAATAGGGCTATCCACCTCCACCATAAAGTCAATTTCAGATTCATGAATAATGCCGTCACCAAAAGTTCTTGGCATTCTGGGGTTAACCTGCGCCACCACCGTTTTAGCATTCTCAATTGCGGCAAGTGTTGCCTCAACCGAAACTCCCAAAGAACAATAACCATGACTATCTGGAGGAGAAACATGAATAAACACAACGTCTATTAACACTACTTTTTTTCTAAAAAGACGTGGCAATTCACTCAAAAAAACAGGCGTATAAGAACCATTTCCTGCCGCAAGGGTGTGTCTAACATTTTTACCAATAAAGAAAGAATTTACGTGGAAACTCTTTGCTAATTCGGGGTTAGCGTAAGCCGCTTCGCCCTCTGTGTGGAGATGGCACACTTCTACGTTGCTCAACTCAGCCGCACGAGCTGCAAGTGCGTTTGTTAAAATTGTGGGTGCCGCCGCCGCCGCTTGCACATAAACCCTATCGTTTGATTTTACGATTTTAACAGCCTCAGCTGCCGATACATATTTGCCCATACAAAAAATATTTTCATCAAAATTAAATAATTACTTACACCCAAGTAATTAGATGCGTTTGAGAAATAAATGATTTTTGTCATAAATAAAGGACGAACATTTCATGCTCTTCGGAATTTGCAATTCCGAAGCAATAGCATAGGGTCTGTGACCCCTAACAAACACAAATTTAACTTATAGCTAGGCAGGATTTTGCGGGTTATAAAACCTAGGATGTATTCTACATTGCAAATGTCGAACAGCGGTGCATGAAACAAAAAAATCAGTGCTTATCAGCGCATTATCCGTCTCATCCGTGTTCGAACCGCTAAAACCGTTCTTTCAAATATCTTTTTAATCTAGTCATCACACTTCCCTTTCGGGTGCTCAAAAAACTTTTGATGGCTTGGTAAGCGTCGTTGTTTTCTTCGATTAAATCGGGAAAGACGGTAATAGGTTTGGGATTGATGATGACATTGTAGATGTCGTTGATGCCCGAATGCACACCTGTTCCATCGTGACCAATGTTGTTGATTAAAGACTGGGCAGGGTTAAGCGTCAATCCGCCTTGTAAAAAGATAGAAGCATACCATCTTATCGCCCAACTGTTGTTCCTACCGGCTTTAAAATCTTTCATTTGTTTCCAAAAGTTCATCGTCTGCTCGATAGAAAAAGCATTTATTTTTTCTTTGTCAAACTGTTTTAATAAGACATCAATATTAGGTTCAAAGTGTTTCCAGGCGCTATCCCAAGTTGCCCAACCCCAACTGGTGGCGGCTCTATAAAAAAAACTTTCGGAAGGGTTTTGGTTTTCTAAAGGATACATGTAAGCGCCAATGTGCATCACCTTGTTTTCGTTTTCATAGCGCTGCAAAGCCGTATTAAAATAACTTAAAGTATGAGGAGAGGAGATTAAATCGTCCTCAAAGACGATTACTTTGCCATATTGCTTGCACAATTTGCTCACGCCTGCAATTACCGAGTTCGCCAACCCCATGTTGTTCGCACTTTCTACAACTTCCACAGACTTGAAACCCAATACGTTTTTTAATAAAGCCCGTACTTCGGTCACATTTTGTTCTTCGGCTTTGTTTTTTGCGCCATCCGAAAAGATATAAAGCGTACTTTGAGCCGCTAAATCGTTTTGTTTTAAAAAATTAAGCGTTCTTTCTGTGTGTTTAGGACGGTTGTACACGAACAGGGCAATAGGAGCGAGGTTTTGCATTTAGAAAATATGTAAGTTTTCGTCCATTTTTTCAGTTAATACCGTATAGGCATTGGCAAATTGTTCTTGTTTCTTGGTGCCCAATAGCTTACCTAAGGTTTTCTTAACCAAATATTCCAATTCAATTCTCAATACCCTTGTTATTGTTTTGGCTTTCTTTTGATTGATAAACAAATTGAACTTGTTGGTGATAGGTTCCGTTAAGGAAGTTTTGTCGTTCAGTATCTTCAATCCCTCGCTTTGCAACAAAAAGCGCAAAGAAGTAGGCGTGTACATATTGATATGCCCATAATCCAAGAAATGTTTCATGCGTTTATCCACCCCAAAACGATAGTCCTTTGGCACCTCTATCACGATATATTTAGCTACTCTTTTCAACTCTCTAATCAAAATACGTTCGTGTTCTACATGTTCCAACACATGAGAAAGGACAATTAAATCGAAATAATTATCCTCGTAAGGAATTTTATAGCCATCAAAAGACTGAACTTCCTTCAGGTTTTTTAAATTTCTTTTCTTGATAATGTCCACACCACTTTGTGCAATTTCTAAGGCAAACAATTCTTTGCCAAAGTTCCATTCATTTAGATAATGTAATACACTGCCGTCGCCAGCGCCAACCTCTAAAACCTTGTTTAGACTAATGTTTTTGCAAACCTCAACAATATTTTGCGCTTTGTATTTTGCACCCAGCATACGCCATTGCACATCGCTATGCGTATAAAAGTTGTCGTAAGCAGCTTTTACTTCGTTACTTAACATAAAAAAAAGATTAAATTCCTAAACAGTTGTTGGCTTTGTAAAATACAGAAGTGGTTTTGAGGTAAAACAAACCAGGCGAAACGCCGCTAAAGCTCAATTCTTTGAATCCCTTAGCCATTAAAAACTCGATAGCAGGGCGATAAAATGCTCGTTCGCTATCATCAAGCACCAAAACACCTCTTTCGCTCAGTGCCGAAAGGCTATTGATGCAACAATTGGTTCTATCTCTACCATCTACAATAATAATGTCGAATTTTTTATCCAATTGAGCCGCCTTGTTGCTATACGCTCCGTTGATATGCAGTTCGCAAAAAATCATTTCAGCGTTGCTAGGATTGTCTTTTTTTACTTTTTCATACCAAGCCTTATCATGTTCTACCGAAGTAACGCTAGCCGCCCTTTGTGCATAGAAATGCGTAGAACTTCCCGAACCAAATTCAAAAATATGATGCGACTTTTGAATCCTACTTTTGATAAAATCAATGAAAGAATAAGTTACCCAAGGCAAGGCTTCATTGTTTTGGTCAACGGCCTCTTGTTTATCGAAGGCGTTGAACCAGCCAATGCTGTCTAGGTAGCCTTTATGTCCGAAAGATAAGATTGCATATAGCCTTTTTGGCTTTGCAATTAAGGTAGCGATAGCTTTTAAAGTGTTCAATGTTTGTATATTTTTTGAATTGCGGTGAGCAAAAATAGTGATT
Organism: Sphingobacteriaceae bacterium; assembly: GCA_019751895.1. GTDB lineage: Bacteria > Bacteroidota > Bacteroidia > Sphingobacteriales > Sphingobacteriaceae > Pedobacter. Next base: position 10,012 of record JAIEMU010000145.1, read on the forward strand.
TTAACATCATTATTCCTTGCTTTCTTGTTTTGGGGATTAAAATAATGAAAAACGTAGCCACAAAGTAGGCTGCCAAAGTAGCTAAAGCTGCCCCCATGATGCCATATTTGGGTATCCAGATAATGTTTAATAGGATGTTGGTTAAAGCACCCATTCCTGTACGCAGCATGGCTATTTTGGTATAGCCTTCGGCAATCAGAAACTGACCGCTGGCACTACCCAAAAACACAAAAACCCCTGCCCAAATGTGTACACTTAATACGGATGCGCCACTTGCAAACTCGGCTTTATACACCAAAGCATACAGCCAAGGGGATAAAAAAGTCATGACCAAAGCCACCGAAACGCTCAACCAAACCATCAAATCGTAAAGATTTTGCAATCGCTTTTGGTAGCGTTCAGGGTCTTCTCTTTTGGCGTTCATCAAAGCAGGAAAAATAGAGGTAACAATAGCAACGGGAATAAAATACCACGATTCGCTAAGTGAAACCACCGTAGAATAAATGCCCAAAGCATCGGTACCCAGATAGCTTTCAACCATAATTTGGTCTATTTTCATGTAGATGCTTACCAAGATGGCGGCAAAAGCCAAAGACCAAGCGTTTTTGAGTAAATATTTAGCGGTTTTGCTTTCAAACTTCCAGTTGAGGATAGAGTTTTCGTTTTGTTGATATAAGAAAACATAGCCCAAAGCAAGCAAGGCGGCATCTACCGTGAGCGCTATGATAAACCATTGCAAGGGCAAGTCTAAAAAAATAAACACCAATTTTATCGCCGCCGATAAAAGGTTGCCTACTACCTGCACCAGCATTATCTTTTTCCCTTCTACTTTGGATTGAAAGTAGCCGTCAATGATATTAAAAGATTGTATAACACCGATAAAACCAACGATTAAAATATAATTGAGGGGTGTTTCTATGTTTTTTACGGTTGATAAAAGCGTATAAGCGAAATAAATAAGCGGCAAAATAGTGATGCCACCGATAAGTTTGAGCACAAAAGCCGAACCTAATAATGTGTTTTTGTCGTTTGGTTTTTTGAGCAGCTCTCGGGTAATTAAACTATCCAAACCCAGTGCCGCTGCGGCAATAAAGTAAATGGCAAATGCCATTGGGTAGTTTAAAATTCCGTTTTGGGTTTTGCCCAAATAGTTGGTTACCGCAAAGCCAACCAATATTTTTATCGCCAAACT
>JAIEMU010000144.1 GCA_019751895.1 Sphingobacteriaceae bacterium
GGTCATGATGTTGACGTCAATTTCGCCAGGAAAAATATGCGTAGATAAAAATTGAAGCACCTCTTCTTTAACTTCTAAACCACTGTCGAGCAAATTTTGCAATTTTTCTTTTATCTCCGATTTGTTGGGCAACATCGCAATATATTGTTTCATTGATGCTTTGCTTTCGCTCAATTCGTTTTTAAAAGCATTGAACTTTTCTTTTACAATTTCGTCCACCAAATTCAAATACGAAGTAATTCTTCTCGCCCTAAAATCTTCCATTTTGCTGGTAATTTCTTGATAAGGACGGTTGAATTTCTCGCTATAAAAAGCATTCATCTTTTCCATCAATTCGTGATCGATGATAGAAATAACCGATGAAATTCCATATTGAGCCACACGAATGGGACTGTCGATGGTGTAAGCCAATCCCATTACGGGGATATGAAAAGTATGCAAGGATGAATTTATTTTTGACATAATTTTAGTTTATTTTCAAAAACAAAAATAAAGGATAAACCATCCTCAACATCTGACATCAATCACATTTTGCAATGTATTAAAACAGATTTTTTTAAGAAAAAACTAAAACAGAAACTTGATGGTAGCAAAGGCATCTGATATTTTGAAGGTAGGAACCGCCAAATTGAATTGATCTGGCGCAGAAAATTTAGCCATGTTCTTATCCCAATTTATCGTTAAATAACTAACATCTAAACCTACTTGAGAACGTTCCCCGATGTCAAAGAAAAAGCCAAATGCAGGTTGAATATTAACATTGAATGTATGTTTAGTGCCAAAATTTTCATCTTTAATCATTCTTAGTTCGTCTCCATATTTTTCATAGGTATATTTATAACCCTTCGAAAAAACATTTTGAAAACCTAAACCCAAAGAAAAATGCCAAAAAGAATGGTCGCCTTGTTCCAATCTATACACTAATTTGGCAGGAATGCTTAACGCATAATTAGAAAAATCTATTTTATGCCTACTCACAAACACCGAAGGATAATCGTAGGTTTTTGATAAGGATTGCCCAGCAAAAAACTCAACACCTGTTTCTAAATACCAATTGTTTTTTAGATGAATACCATAGCCAAAGTCTAATCCTCCACCGCTAACTTCATCCTTTCTTCTGTTCGCTGGATCTTGATTCAGATTTAAAGACACGTCTAATACACCTAATAAAACCTCTCCAAAAGGCAATTTCATACCCGCATGAAAATAGTTTTTCTGCGCATGCGCAAAGGAGTAAATCGAACAGATAAACAAAACTAAAATGTATTTTTTAAGCATGTTAAAAATTAAAAATCTCGCTATCAAATAAATGATAGCTACTATTTTTTGTTACGTAAAATGGATTAATAAATTCGCTGAAAACGGTAGCCAATTCTCAAATGAAAATACATAGAGCCGTCCGTAATATCGGTAAAATCTCTCTTTTCAAGAAGAAAATTATTTCTATAACCCACACCAACTTCATAATTTAGATACGCTCCGACATTTCGCCTGATTCCAAAAAGAGGTGTAATAGAAATCACATTTTGCTTCATCAAACTATTTGAATTTGAAAACGTCATCCAACTTGGTTGATAATTTGTTTGAATGGTGATGAAATTAGCTGCATTCATTTCTGTGTCTTTTCTTTCTTTAGCCCTGTCTTTTAGATTGTAATACCATCTTGGTTCAATTTTAATCGACGGTGTAAACACAAAATTAGTTGACACATTGCTCCCTCCGTGAATGCTGGCGTCCATACCTAGCTCGGCCCTCAAAGCAACAAAATCGGTTAATTTCATTTCTCGATAAGCATACAAACCGAAAATATTGGACTGTATGCCGTTGGTTGATTTCTCAACTGTGTTTTTTTGTGCAAATGAAATAAGTGAATTACCCAAAATCAGTGCTGTTATAAATATTTTTAGCATACGCAAACCGAAAATTTCCTATTTTTTCACAATAATAATAAATTATACTCATTTTAAAAACTTCATTAATTTAAACCTAAAAAGCCTTCTTAATCGAAATTAAGAAGGCTTTTGGGAAATGTTTAAAAATAAAAAGAAACTCCAATTGATAGAGAGCTGAGATAATCAGATAGCTTTCCTAATTCACCAAAATCATACTCAAATCTCTGATAACGATAACCCAACTCTGGAGCAATTTTCAATTTTTTGCCCACTTTAAATTTCAAGCCCAAGCCTAATTCAGTAAAAACTGAACCATTTTGATTTTCTGCTAACCATATAGAATACCCTAAATTGCTATATAAATAAGGGCTAGAACCTTCTTTAAAAACATGATAAGTAGCATTTGCAAAAATTGGCACTGTGGACACAGTAGGATTTAGATACCCAATAATACCTGCGCCTACTCCAACAGAGAAATGAGGATTAATAAAATAATTATGGATATATGAAATTTCATTTCCACCCTCGTCTCCAATAGTATTATTGTCACTTTTATTTATTCGACTCAATGCCCCAATTTTTATTTTACTGAACGTTCCTTCGTTAATTTTTTGAGCAAAAACTAAAGAGCTGCTCAACAAAAAAATAGTGATTAGTATATGTATTTTTTTCATGGTTATTTAAATTAATTAGTTACAATTCTAGCGCCTTTCCAAACATTACCGTATTTTGCAACACCAAAAATAGACGCTTTGGATATATTAAATTTTATTACAGCTGGTTTTACATTTAGAGCATTTTTAAAATCCCAACTAACTTCCATAGCAAATGATTTGCCTAAATTTTTAGTTATTTTTTCACTATTGGTCTTTATTATTTCGTCTCTATCTAAAACTGTAACCACAGACTTCCTAGCTAAATCTCCCCATACTGTATATGCGTAATTTACATTTCTTTGGTTTTTCGGTTTTAAAAAACTCACTTTTGGTAATAGATCATATAGCCCTTTAATACCTTCTTGTATAGATTTATTTTGCTCAAGAACAAATGGATATCCGAGTAAATTAACTTGGACATATTTCTGTGATAAGAATGGAAAGTCAACAGGCGTAAAACGTTGCGCCTGAGTAGAAATTGGTGCGGGTAGAGTTTGTGGAATATCACCTATTGAATACTCCATAGCATCCCAACCCAATCTCAATTCAGTAGCTTCCGTTCCTGACCATCCAATCCAATTCTTTTTTTCCATTGTTACTGAAATCCCCATAGATGAGTAGAACACCCAACTAATATTATGAAAATTAACCCTTACCCTTCTTTTTTTCTCAAAATTCTCAATATACTCTTCATTTCTACCGAACAGTTTTGCCCAAAATTTACCAAATGCGGTCTTGGCTCCAAATGTTATTGTTGGAATATTGTTATATAAATTGTACTCAGAGTTAGGATTATAAACGTTGCTTAATTTTGTTTTGCTTTTAAAGTCAGTATTAAAATCATTGTTTAATGCCGCAATTTTATTACCTGAAATATTATTATCTACAGTATAATCTTTAATTTGCATAACCTCATTTTTCTTTCCATTAACCACATTATATGTATCAAACAACACAATACCTGGCTCAATTTGATACGTATTATCACTTATTCGATTGGTATAAAATGCATCTTTAGATAAATCTTGTCCTATGGTATAAGATTTATTGTTTAATAATTGTTCAAGAATAGCGTACTTCTCTTTTTTAACAATAAATGTACCATAAGGGGTAATTTTATAAATTGAATTTGCAACCGAGACCTCTAAATTACTATTCAAAACACTGGCAAAATTTTCATCAGGTACAAGTTCTCTAACTTCATCTACAAGTTCCTCAAGCTTTTCACCTTCTTGGATTGATAAATTATTATTTGGAGAAGTACTCATCTTTAATAAATGAGTAAAGCTGTTTCTATTCGAAGAATTTACTGATTTTGAGGTTAATATAGAGGAGGTTAGATTTTCAATCGGTACACTTAGAGATTCCGACATTGAATTAAAATTAGAGATACCTGAAATTTTCTCTACTAATTCATACTTATTTTTAGAAGGATTTCCTTCTAAAGATTCAATCATATTTTTGAATGAGATTTCAGATTGAAAATTCAATCTATTATCAACTAGCTTTACGCTTTGTTGAAGAATAGCCTCATTTTGAGAGCTTGTATCTTCTTTTTTACAGCTCATTAAACACATACCCAATAGTGAATAGGTAATTAAATTTGTAATTTGTAATTTGTAATTCATAATATTTTTAATTTAAAATTTTTTCACAATAATAATAAATTATAACCATTTTAAAAACTTCATTAATTTAAACCTAAAAAGGCTTCTTAATCAAAATTACAAAAAGCATCTTTCACGTCTTTGGTTTCTTGCACTTGCTCCAAAAACAATGAAAGGTCGTTGATTACTTGCTGTTGATAGGGTTTTAATTCCATTGTTTATATTTTTGAACTGTTCAGAAATTCCGAACCGTTACTTGTCTATTTGTTTCTTTTTAGTTGTGGATAATGCTTTTGCATTTTGTTTTGTAACTACTTTTTTGCCCGTAGTGTTTTCTAATTGCACTCGAGCAGCTTTGGCTACTTTGCCGCCTTTTTGAGCTACAATTTTATGTTCGTTAAATGTTGTTGGGTTTTTATCTTTTGAAATTTCTGTGGTAGATGCTTCTGCCAACATATTAAGTACCAATTCTAAATTGGTCATGTTGTCTCTGAGGTTTTCTCTTTTTAAATCTTTAAACGCTTTGTATTGTTTGGTGCTAAAACCACTCCATGCTTTGGTAAGTTCATCGGTTAATATGGCAAACTCCTGTCCTTTTTTTACGCCTTTACTTTCCCATTCATCGGTCAATTCTTTCCGAATTTCAATGCTTTTTAGCCGCTGATTAATCCACTCTTTGCTATATCCTTTTTTCAAATAGGTTTCCATCAGTCTATCAATTCCTATTTCAGGGTCTTCTATTTCATCTATTCTTTCACGAGCCACTTTGGCTATCCATACTTTAAATGGCTCTGCCTTGGGAGAGGGTATAGATTGAACCAAACGAAAAATTTGTTCGGTATCAGCTACATCGGTATTGTAATATTTTCCATCTTCCGACTGCATTTTCAGTTGTCCCATATTTTGGGACAACTCACTTCCTTCTGCTTTCAGCTTAGTTTTTAAGGCATTCCAATATTTTCTTGGTCGAGGACTGCCAGTTAAAATTTCAATTACATCAATAACTGAAAAATACCACTTCTCTTGTTCATCGTCCCAATGGGTTCGCACCTGTTTTTGTTTAAATAATTTTACTGAATTTTCTTTCATTGCTTAAAATCTTGTGGTGTATCTTGGTGTTTTTTTAAAAACAATATGATGCTTGGTCATAAAATCCTTTGTTAGCAAACAGTTGTCGCCATGTATTATTTTGTTTCCGCTGTTGGTTTCTTGGTCTGTCTGTGTGCCGTTGTCAAAGCCATAGGCATGTTCCAATACCTTAAACGGCACTTCCATGTGATGATTGATGACTTTATCTTTTCCTATCCAGTGTAATGTTGGCATGTATGTATTTTAATTTGTTTTGTTGGCGGTAAAGTTAAGTTTTTCAACCCCGTTTTTGTCAAAAGTTGCCTCCAAATTATCAACCGTCCACTTGTTGGGTGCTGGCTGGGCTTTTGGGTAAAAGCCCCATAAACATCCACAATAATACTAAATACTCACACTCTTTTTAGGACACAACCTGAAATTTATCGGCTTCACATACCCGCTTAAAAAAATCACTAATGAACAAAAAAGCCTTCTTAATCGAAATTAAGAAGGCTTTACTTATCAAAAAAAAATTATTTGTTACAACTTACGTTTTACTTCTACTTGTTCGTAAGCTTCTACAATGTCATTTACTTCAATGTTGTTGAAATTTTGAATATTCAAACCACATTCGTAACCTTTGGCTACTTCTTTCACATCGTCTTTGAAACGTTTTAAAGATGCCAATTCACCTGTGTAAATCACCACGCCATCTCTCACGATACGGATTTTACTATTTCTCGAAATCTTACCATCCAATACCATACAACCTGCGATTGTACCCACTTTGGTGATTTTAAAGGTTTCTCTAATCTCCACATTTGCCACAATTTTTTCTTCAAATTGTGGTGCCAACATACCTTCCATAGCCGCTTTCAACTCGTTGATGGCATCGTAGATAATTGAATACAAACGAATATCAATTTGCTCAGCTTCAGCTAATTTACGAGCACTTGGCGAAGGGCGCACTTGGAAACCGATAATAATCGCATCCGAGGCCGAGGCCAACAATACATCTGATTCTGAAATCTGTCCAACTGCTTTACTGATGATATTGATTTGAATTTCTTCGGTTGACAATTTCAACAATGAATCGGCTAAAGCCTCAATCGAACCATCCACATCACCTTTCACAATTAAGTTCAATTCTTTAAAGTTACCGATAGCCAAACGACGACCGATTTCATCTAAAGTAATGTGTTTTTGTGTTCTTAAACCTTGCTCACGCATCAATTGCAAACGTTTGTTGGCAATTTCTCTTGCTTCAACTTCGGTATCTAAACAGTTAAATTTATCTCCTGCCGTTGGCGCTCCCTGCATACCCAATACTTGTACGGGTACCGAAGGTCCAGCTTCAGTTACTTTGTTTCCACGTTCGTTGTACAAAGCCTTCACTTTTCCGCTATAGCTTCCCGCTAAAATTGCGTCTCCTACTCTTAAAGTTCCACCTTGCACCAAAATTGTGGTTACAATTCCTCTTCCTTTATCTAAAGTTGCTTCAATAACCGTACCTGTAGCACGTTTATTTGGATTGGCTTTTAATTCTAATAACTCAGCCTCTAACAATACTTTATCTAATAACAAATCTACATTTAGACCACTTTTACTAGATATTTCTTGCGATTGAAATTTACCACCCCAATCTTCTACCAAAATATTCATGGCAGATAATTGTTCTTTCACACGGTCAGAATTCGCTCCTGGCTTATCAATTTTGGTAAATGCAAATACCAATGGAACACCTGCGGCTTGCGCATGTTGAATGGCCTCTTTGGTTTGAGGCATCACCGCATCATCGGCAGCAATTACAATAATCGCTATATCTGCCGCTTTCGCACCACGAGCACGCATGGCCGTAAAGGCTTCGTGACCAGGTGTATCTAAGAAAGTAACTTTTTTACCTGATGTAGTGGTTACCATATAGGCACCAATATGTTGTGTAATTCCACCCGCTTCTCCAGCTACCACATTTGCTTTACGCACATAATCTAGTAAAGATGTTTTACCATGATCTACGTGCCCCATAATGGTTACAACTGGTGCTCTGTCTATTAAATCCTCAGGTGCATCTTCTTGTTCAATTATGCTATCTGCTTCGTCATCAGGCTTAATGAATTGAATTTCATACCCAAATTCTTCGGCTACGATACTCAAACTTTCCGCATCCAAACGTTGGTTAATAGATACGAACATCCCTAAACTCATACAAGTACCTATAATTTTAGTTACAGGCACATCCATCATACTTGCCAACTCATTAGCGGTTACAAATTCAGTAACTCTCAATATTTTAGATTGAGATTCTAATTCGTTTGCTGCTTCTTCAGCCGACAAAGCATCGTCATCTCTTTTCTGACGGCGGAATTTAGCTCTTTGTGCAAATTTACCAGATTTACCTGCACCACTCAAACGAGCAAGTGTAGCTTTAATTTGGTCTTGTATTTCTTTTTCTGTAGGCTCAGCTTTTGGACCTGCAGGTGCTGCATTGTTTGGTTTTCCTTTGTAGGCACCTCTGTTTGCAGGATTGTTGTTTCTAAAGTCAGGTCTGTTCCCTTGATATCCACCTTGTCCAGGCGACCTTGGTTGCCCTGGTGCGGCATTAGGCGCAGCTGGTGCATTTGGATTTGCAGGATTAGTGCCTACTATTTTTTTACGTTTACGTTTGTGCTTATTGGCATCCGTTTGCCCTGAAGAACTCGCTAAAGGTTGTGAACTTTTGCGCTCAGCGGGTGTTGGTAAAACAATTTTACCAATAACATTAGGGCCTGTAAGTCTTACCGAACGGGCACGAATAACATCGTTTTCTGGATTCGTAACTTCAGCCACTGGTGCTTGAACTTCTACTTTAGTTTCTACTTTAACTTCTGTTTTGGGCTCAACTATTGGTTGCTCAACTTTTACTGGTTTTGGTTTTTCAACTTCAACAACAGCTTCTTTTTTAGTTTCTTTCTTTGTTTCTTTAACTTTAACAGGTGGCGCAGCAACTTCCTTTTTGGTAGGACGTGTTTTGCTGTTCAAATCGTTGAGATTAATTTTCCCAACTACTTTTACACCTTTCAAAGCGCTCGCATCTTCTTCTTTAGGAGCTGCATCCTTCGATACCACTTCCTTTGTTTTTTCAGAAGGCGCTGAAAATGCATTCGCATTTTTTATTAAAATACTATCGTTTTCAAATTCAGAATCTTTACGAGGACTTTCGTTTGTTTTCTCAACAGACTCTGTTTCATCACGACGACCTTTTCCAATGTGTATTTGGTTGGCCTCTTCTTTTACGATTTTATCTCCCTGAAACTCTTTTAATAATGCGCTATACATTTCGTTATCAAGTTTCGTGTTGGGTTTATTTTCCACAGAAAACCCTTTCGTTTTTAGAAAATCTACTATGGTAGCACTTCCAACGTTAAGTTCTTTAACTGCTTTAAATAAAATTACTGGTTTGTCGTCTGACATTGATTATCCTCTTTTTTCTAAATTTTTATACAAAAGTAATGTTTTATTCATTAAAAACACTTACTCAAATTCTGATTTTAAAATATTTAAAACCTCTTTAATGGTTTCTTCTTCTAAATCGGTTCTTTTTACCAATTCATCGGTTGATAAAGCCAATACACTTTTCGCTGTATCACATCCTATCGATTTCAATTCGTCGATAATCCAACTATCGATTTCGTCTGAAAATTCTTCGATATCTACATCTTCATCTTCATATCCAGCCTCACGATACACATCTATCTCATAGCCAGTAAGTTTACCTGCTAATTTAATATTATGTCCACCACGGCCAATTGCCAATGAAACTTGCTCTGGTTTTAAATAAACCGCAGCTCTTTTGGTTTCTTCATCTAATTTGATAGAAGTAACTTTAGCAGGGCTCAACGCTCTTTGAATGTAAAGAGAAGTATTGTTTGTGTAATTGATTACATCAATGTTCTCGTTTTTAAGTTCACGAACAATGCCATGGATACGAGAACCTTTCATTCCTACACAAGCACCAACTGGGTCAATTCTGTCGTCATACGATTCTACGGCAACTTTAGCACGTTCTCCTGGTTCTCTTACAATGTTTTTAACCGTAATTAAACCGTCAAAAATTTCAGGAACTTCCATTTCAAATAAACGTTGTAAAAACGTTGGCGCAATTCTAGAGATGATGATTTTTGGAGTTGCATTTACCATATCAACCGCTAAAATTACGGCACGAACGGTATCTCCTTTTTTGAAATAATCGGCAGGGATTTGTTCTGTTTTTGGCATCAACAATTCGCTTCCTTCATCATCAATAATTAAAGTTTCTTTTTTCCAAACTTGGTAAACTTCTCCTGTGATGATTTCGCCAATTCTATCTTTATATTTTTTAAATACTTCGTCTTTTTCTAATTCCAAAACCTTAGCTACTAAAGTTTGTCTAGCTGCTAAAACTGCTCTTCTACCAAAACTTTCTAAAGTAATTTGTTCGATAAAATCCTCGCCTACTTCAATATCTTGATCATATTTTCTTACTTCTGACAATTCAATTTCTAAATCATCATCTTCCGAAAATCCGTCTTCCATTACGGTTCTTGTTCTCCAAATCTCTAAGTCTCCGTTATCAGGATTCACAATTACATCACAATTTTCATCTGTATTGAATTTTTTACGAATCATGCTACGAAACACCTCTTCCAAAACACTGATTACAGTGGGACGGTCAATGTTTTTAAATTCCTTAAACTCTTGAAATGAATCGATTAAATTTATCTTACTCATATATTTGTTTTTATTATACCTGCTTTAACTGCGATGGCAATTCTATTTTTATTTAAAACTCACTAAAACGATTGCTTCTGCTATTTCATCAAAAGCTATGTTGGCTTTTACTATACTTGCTTTTTTGCCTTTTTCTTTAATTTGCTCTTCAATTACGATTTCTTTTTCGTTTACTTCCAACAATTTACCTTCTCTTTTGACACCAGAATTTAGTTTCAAACCTAAATTTCTACCAATATTTTTCACATATTGTCTGTTTAGCTTTAAAGGCTCACCAACACCTGGCGAAGAAACTTCTAAATTGTAGGCAATTTCAATCGCGTTTTCTTCCTCTAAATGAAAACCTACATGGCGACTAATCGCTGCGCAATCTTGTATCGTAATCCCCTCATCACCATCCACATGTATGATTAATTTGTTACCTGAAACCATTTTCACATCTACCAAAAAAAGCTCTGGGCGATCTGCAATTTTTTCCGCTACTAATACTGAAACTCTATTTTCTATCTGCATAAATTCAAAATGTTTAAGATAAAAAAAGAGGGAACGTGGTTCCCTCTCCTATTTACTAAACAGCGCAAATGTAGGTTAAAATTTTCAATATTCAAAAAGAAAAAATCAAGTCGAAAAAATAAATGCTATTTTTATACCTTTAAAAATTAATTAATTACGCTTAATGAAAAAGGTTTTTTGCTGTGTATTGCTATTTTTAACAAGTGTTGCATGTAATGCTCAAGATGTAAAATATGCAAAAAAAATAGTAGAAAAATTATCTTCAAAATCTCTTTGGGGAAGAGGCTATACCAAAAACGGAATGGACAAAGCTGCCGATTTTATCATTCAAGAATTTACTAAAAACAACCTAGTTCCGATGTCAAACGAAGGGTTTAAGCAATATTTTTATCACCCTGTAAACACCTTTGACGGAAAAATGGAAGTGAAAATCAACCGACAAAAACTAATTGCTGGTAAAGATTTTATCGTGAAAAATGAAAGTATAGGCGTCCGTAAAAAATGTTTCTTGAAGCAAATTGACAGTGTGAATTTTGAAGCGATGCATCAACCGATTAAAGTAAAACTAAGCGACAAACTAACTTGGTCGGTAGCGACCGACACCAGCGATTATACCGAAATTATCGTCAAAAAAAGCGTTTTAAAATCTGTTCCTAAAGAAATAGCGGTCAATATTACCAA
>JAIEMU010000163.1 GCA_019751895.1 Sphingobacteriaceae bacterium
TAGAATTAGACGAAAAATGGGGGCTCGATCACGGTGCTTGGAGTGTTATAAAACATCTGTATCCTAATGCCAATATCCCTGTAATCCAGTTAAGTATCGACTATACGAAGCCTGCACAATACCACTACGCATTGGCACAAAAACTTAATTCATTAAGACACAAAGGTGTACTCATTATTGGAAGTGGAAACATCGTTCATAATTTAAGATTAATAGATTTCGCTAATTTCGAGAAAGATAATTATGGATTCGATTGGGCAATAGAAGCTAGAGAAACAATCAATAATTATTTACGCAATGGTAATTATCAGCCATTATTGAATTACGAAAAACAAAATAAAGCATTGCAGTTGGCTATTCCCACGCCAGACCATTATTTGCCATTGATTTATGCACTTGGTTTACAGCAGAAAGGCGAAACCGTATCTTTATTTAATGATAAATTGGTGGCAGGTAGTTTGAGTATGACCAGCATAAAAATTGAATAAAAATAGCGCATTGGCGTAAAAGTATCATTCAAAAGCACATTACTACCTTTTCCATTTTTACAGTTCGTTGCACCTTTGCATTGTAATTAAAAACATAGGAAAATGAACAAAATAATAACTGGTGCAACGATAATTTTAGGAGTTGGATTATCTTCTTGCAGTACAAATCGAAACTCAATTTCAAAATTAAAAAAAGAAAATAAAATGGAAATTTCAAACAAAGAAAAAGTAGTAAACTTACTCAAATCAATTGAAACAGGTGCAACAGAACCTATTGGTTACATCAACCCAAATAAATACATTCAACACAATTTAGGGGTTGCAGACGGACTTGCAGGATTTGGAGCATTAGTACAAACATTGCCACCAAATTCAGCAAAAGTAAACACAGTAAGAGCCTTTCAAGATGGAGATTTTGTATTCACACATACTGAATATAATTTTTTTGGACCTAAAATCGGATTTGATATTTTTCGTTTTGAAGACGGAAAAATTGTAGAGCATTGGGATAACTTGCAAGAAACGGCAAAACCAAATCCAAGTGGACACACAATGATAGATGGCGCAACCGAACTAAAAGACCTTGACAAAACCGAAGCAAATAAAACTTTGGTAAGGGCTTTTGTAGAAGATATTTTAGTGAATGGCAAGATGGAAAAATTGGCAGGATACTACGATGGCGACAATTATATTCAACACAATCCAATGATACCTGACCAAGTTTCAGGGCTTGGTGCTGTGCTTGGTGAATTAGCAAAGCAGGGTGTTTTCTTAAAATACGACAAAATCCACAGCGTTCTTGGGCAAGGTAATTTTGTTTTGGTGGTAAGTGAAGGGCATTTCGGAAAAGATCACAATGCTTTTTACGACTTATTCCGAGTTGAAAACGGAAAAATTGCTGAACATTGGGATGTAATAGAAAAAATGACACCGAAAGAGAATTGGAAAAACAACAACGGAAAATTCTAAGCAACACTTCATAAAGATTATGAGCCATTTACATATATTTGTGAATGGCTTTTTACGTTGATAGAAAAACGACAACCAACAGCATATTTACAATAGGGTAGGTACAGTATTTTTTATTTAAACTGGGAGGCTATAAAAAACGAAACCCACTAGTTTGAATTGCTTCAGGGACTAATGGGAATAAGATGATACAAAGATAAGGCGAAGTTTTGAAAACGCAAATAAATTCAAATAAATAATGAAATATAGCGACTTTGTTAGTGTAATGACCAATGCTCGAATGAACCGGTATTTATTAGCTTGCGGTGGCAATACTCGTAAGGCAATGACGCTTTATAGAAAGAATTTACAACTCACTCAAGAATTGTTTACAGTAATCAGTTGCTTTGAAGTAGCGCTAAGAAATGCTATAGATGCTACTGTTTCATCCTCATTAGGTAACAATTGGCTAAGAGATGCTTCTGTTAACGGTGGAGTATTTGATACGCCAAGATGTCGTTTAACAAGAGATAATATTAATGATGCCATAAACAAACTACATGTTTACAGTCATTATAAGTTGGTTGCAGAATTAGGCTTCGGATTTTGGCGTTTTATGTTTGCTCAGAACCAATTTAATGCCACAGAGCGAATATTATTGAGGGTATTTCCGTCAAAACCAACATCAACACCTGCGATACAATACAACAATATTTATATCTATAACCAGTTGGCTCAAATCAATGATATAAGAAACCGTATGGCACACCACGAACCCATATGCTTTTTACCAGGGCAACCCATAAAAGATACTACCTATGCAAGACAACATTATAATTTAATTTTGCAATTATTTCAATGGATGCAAATTGATGAAGCAGCTTTACTTTATGGTTTAGATCACATAAATACCGTCTGCAATGAAATTGATAATTTATGAAACAAGAGCCAGTGGCTATAACAGCCAGTTACTCAAAAGCTGGGTTTTTGTACTCCAAATGTAGTTGTGATGAAAAACAAACCGCTTCGCCAAACGCTAAAATGTTATATGCCATTATAGAATACACAAAATATAGAAATGAAACGCATTAAATTAATAACTGTAATATTTGGATGTCTGTTTTTTGGATGCAATCAAGTTGGCATTAAAACTACGAAGGTGACAGAAGAAAAAGTAACAACTGAAACAGACGACAAAGAGCAAATTCAAAATCTTATTAGACACGTTTATAATTGGCATGAAACACAAAAGCCATCAGAAATGGATATGATTATTGACGAAAAAGATAGTACTTACATTGGGTATAATCTTAATCAACTCAAACTAAATATTGAAGAACTTAAAGCAACCAATTTTTTCTCAAACGAATTTATTGATAACTACAATAAAATTTATATAACGCTTGATAAAAAGCTAAGAAATAAAGAACTCGAATGGCTCGTGGGAGATTTGCCTCCCTTCGGTAATGATGCAAATCCTTGGTGTAACTGTCAGGATGTTCCATACAACCAACCCAATCCTTGGGATTTTATTGAGATAAAAATAATTAATTTAGACAATAATAAAGGGGAACTAATTTGGAAGTGGGGAAATCTTGAATTAAACAAAGCAGAGGGCTGGAAAGAATTTACATATAAATTTAGAGTAGTAAAAGAAAGCAATGAATGGAAAATTTCATATTTAGAAGGGTTTAATTTTGATAAGTTTACAAGAAAAAACTATTGATGAAATGGGTGAATAAGATTATCCGACTCTTCAACATTCGCAATGCCGAAGGATAATCATTTTCCGAATGGTGGTTATTCAATTAGCTTTCTCCACAAACCAAATTAATATTTTTAAGAATAATTTGACAAGCTTTTTTAATTTGTTTTTCGGTGATAATCAAAGGTGGGGCAATGCGCATCGAATTACTGCAATGCAGAAACCAATCGGTGATGATGCCATCTTCGATACAAGCATCGATGATTTTTTTTAGCGTGTCATAATTTTCAAATTCTACACCAAGCATGAGTCCTTTTCCACGGATATTCTTAATCGCCTTGTGTTTGAGTAATGATTTGAATAATTCTCCTTTTTCGTTGGCTTGTTCTGCTAAATTTTCATTCAAAATGGTTTTTAGGGTTGCTAATCCTGCGGCACAACATACGGGGTGTCCACCAAAAGTGGTGATGTGTCCTAAAATAGGATTTTCACTAAAAACAGCCATTATTTTTTGAGAAGCAATAAATGCACCGATGGGCATTCCACCGCCAATTCCTTTTGCCAATAGCAAAATATCAGGTACAAGGTTATAATGTTCAAAGGCAAATAACTTGCCTGTTCGTCCAAAACCGCATTGTATTTCATCAAAAACCAATAGTGTACCTGTTTCATTGCATTTTTTTCGCAAGGCAGTGAGGTAATTTTTGGTGGCTACTTTTATGCCTGCCTCGCCTTGAATAGGCTCAATAAAAACGGCGGCGGTTTTATCGGTTATTTTGGCTAAATCGGGTAAATGATTGAACTGTATAAATTTTATGTTGGGAAGCAAAGGACCATATCCTTTTTTGTATTCGTCAACGCCCATTAAACTCAAAGCACCTTGCGTACTGCCATGATACGAATTTTTAAAGGCAATAATTTCGTTTCTTTGGGTATATTTTTTAGCCAATTTCATGGCTCCTTCTACGGCTTCGCTACCCGAATTTACAAAGTAAGTGCAGTTGAGATTTTCGGGCAACACATCTGCTAAGGCTTTGGCAAACTTCACTTGAGCGCTTTGAACATACTCGCCATAAACCATTAAGTGCATGTGTTTTTTTACTTGTTTGATGACAGCTTTTACCACATTTTTGTGGCAATGTCCTACATTGCTTACGCCAATTCCTGCAATCAAATCGAGGTGTTTTTTGTTGTGTTGGTCGTAAATATATACGCCTCTAGCCTTTTTGAAATGTAAAAGTAGGGGAGTAGGCGAAGTTTGTGCGTTGTATTGTAAAAAAAGTTGTCTTTGAGTTTGCATGTTCCAAAAGTAAGGAATTTATAAGATTTATGGTTAGGTAATTTTTGCATCTAAAACAACAAAGGATGTCTCTTCTTGGGAAACATCCTTTGTGATTATAAAAAAAGTAAATTGTGATTATTTTTTCAAACTACCATCTTCATTTTTGTTTACAACAGGTCTGTTGGCTGCATTAGCCAATTCCCAAGCGGTAAAATATACCAATTGCGCTCTTTTTGACAACATAGGGAAATCAATTTTACTAACCTCATCACTTGGTAAGTGATAATCATCGTGAACACCATTGAAATAAAATATTACAGGAATACCGAATTTAGCGAAATTATAATGGTCTGAACGGTAATAAAAACGATTAGGGTCTGTACGGTTATTGTATTTTTCGTCTAAAAACATATTTACATAATCTTTATTTGCTTTTTTGCCGATACGATCTAAATCATCACTCAGCATATCTGAACCGATAATATATACGAAATTATTATCAGGATGGTCTTTATCTCCTCTACCAATCATGTCGATATTTAAGTTGGTAATTGTATTTTCGATAGGGAATATTGGGTTTAAAGAATACCATTCAGAACCTAATAAGCCTTTTTCTTCTCCGCAAACGGTCATAAATAAAATGCTTCTTTTAGGACCTTTGCCTTCTTTTTTAGCTTTAGCAAAAGCCTCAGCCAATAATAAAACGCCTGTAGTTCCTGAACCATCGTCATCTGCTCCGTTGTTAATTCTATCTTTTACGGTAGTATCTTCTAACATGCCAATGTGGTCGTAATGACCTGTAACTACCAATACTTCATGTTTTAATTTAGGGTCAGAACCTTCTAAAAATCCTAAAACATTTTCCGCTCTAAGGTCATTTTCAACACTCGCAGCAGTAAATTCAACAGCTATATTCACAACCGCAGTTGCAGGTTTTAAGCTTTCTTTTATTTTTTTATCTACTTCCTCGATGTTCGTATTTATTTTAGCTAAAATTTCATTAGCTACTTTTGTTCCAATCGTTACAACGGGTAAAGCTGCTGATTCAGACATTTTTTTAATTTGCTCTTCAGTTTTTAAATATGAATTTCCACTTTGTAAACGGTTTTTCATTTGTGGCGAAAGATTATCCACATTTTTATTGATAACCAATACTCCAGCAGCTTTATTTTCAATTAAATATTTGATTTTCACTTGCAAAGAACCAACACTTGATGGTTTTTTAGTTTTATCAGCTGGGTCAACAGGCTTAGTAGTTGGGTCGCCAGTAGCAAAAATCATCACAACTTTACCAGCCACTTCTTGACCTTCATACTCATTGAAGTTTTCTTTGTTTAAGCCGTAACCCGCAAATAGGACAGAATTAGCCACCACATTGTAACCTCTTGGGCTAACCGTGTTTGGTACGATGTAAAAATCTTTTAAGTTTTCTTTTACTTCACCATTCACCGTTAAATTTGTTTTTACTAATGAAGACGAAGCAAAACCAACTTTTTGAAAATAGGGATCGGCACCATTTTTTACAGGACCTTGTAAGCCGAAACTAATAAATTGTTTTTTAATGTATTCAGCAGCCATCCAAGCTCCTTTTTTGCCAGTTTCTCTTCCTTCATATTCGTCAGAAGCAATAATTGAAAGGTGACTGTATGCTCTATCTTTATTGATAGTTTTGCTGTATTTTTTTGCATTTTTGTCTTGCGCTATGGCGCTAAAACAAATCATTAGGGCTAAGCTTGAGCTTAAAAATTGTTTTTTCATAATATATCTGTTAAGTTGTTTTTATATTTTTTGCACTCTATTTTGGTGTCTTCCGCCTTCAAATTCAGTTTTTAAAAAAGCATCAGTCATTTCTTGAGCTAATGTTTCAGTAACAAAACGAGCTGGAATACAAATTATATTTGCATTGTTGTGTTGTCTAGCCAATTCTGCAATTTCAGTTTGCCAACAAATGGCAGCACGAATTTGTGCGTGTTTGTTGGCTGTAATGGCTACACCATTTGCACTGCCACATATTAAAATACCAAAATCAGCATCTTTGCTTTCTACTGCATTGGCTACGGGATGCGCAAAATCTGGATAATCTACCGAGTCTAATGCATAAGTACCTAAGTCATTTACAGTGTATTGCGCTAAATGTTTTTTCAACATTTCTTTGTATTCAAAACCAGCATGGTCTGAGCCAATGGCTATTTTTATATCTTTTTGTACATTCATGCGACAAATTTATAAGAATAAATAATATTAAGGTAGTATGAAGATGATTTATTTAAAAATCTCTACTTAAAAGTTTTTCAAGTTCAATGAAAGTGATGTTGGCTCGGACTTTTCCTTGTTTAGCAAATGAGATTTCGCCTGTTTCTTCCGAAATAATTATCGCAACAGCATCCATTGCTTCCGAAACGCCTATTCCCGCTCGGTGTCTCAATCCAAATTGAGCAGGAAGTTTATTGCTTTCGCTAAGCGGAAGAATGCAACTCGCACTTTTAATTTTGTTTTCAGCAATCACAACCGCACCATCATGCAAAGGGCTGTTTTTTTGGAAAATACTTTCTAACAAACGTTTCGATATTTTCGCATTAATTATTTCTCCACTGGCTGTAAAAAGAGGGTCGTCATAAAATTTAACAAAAACAATAAGCGCACCAATTTTACCTTTTTTTAAGCTTTTACAGGCTTCAATTATAGGTTTGATGAGCATTAAATTGTTTGATTCTATGGTTTTTATGCCAAAAATTTGATTCCACCAATTTTTGTTTTTTTGCCAAAATGTATTTTTGCCGATGTGTAATAAAAAACGACGTATTTCGGGTTGAAAAATAACCACCAAAGCAATGATACCTACGTTGATAAATTTATTGATGATAGCGGTGAGTAATTGCATTTTTAGTGCGCCAACTACAAACCAACAAAGAATAATAATCAACAAGCCTAGCATTAAATTTACGGCTAAGGTGTTTCGAATTAGACTATAAATATAATAGACAATTAATGCTACGAGTATAATGTCTATAAAATCGGTGATTGAGAAATTCAGAAAATTAAAATCAATTGTATTCATATAGTTGCCAAGGTAAATAAAAATGAGTTAAAATTAACCTCCTTTTAGTTTATTCATTAATTTAACACATTCGATTGCTTCTTTCACATCATGTACTCGAAGTATGTTAGCTCCTTTTTGCAAAGCAATGGTGTTTAAAATACTTGTTCCATTTAGCGCATTTTCTGCATCTGTTTCTAATGTTTTGTAAATCATTGATTTGCGTGAAATCCCTACTAAAATTGGTTTTTCTAAGCTCTTGAAGCTTTCTAAATGATTGAGCAGCGTATAGTTTTGTTCTGTTGTTTTTGCAAAACCAAATCCCGGATCAATGATTAAATCTTTTATCCCTAATTTGTTTAATTGATTTATTTTTTCGTCAAAATAATTCAAGACATCGGTCACAACGTTTTCGTATGTAGTGTTTTGTTGCATATTTTGAGGGCTACCTTTTATATGCATCATAATATAAGGTACTTGAAGTTGAGCAATGGTCTGGAACATACTCTTATCCAAACTACCTGCCGATATGTCGTTGATGATATGCGCTCCACAATTGACGGCCTGTTGGGCCACTTCTGCTCTAAATGTATCGACTGAAAACAGCGCATTTGGAAATTCTTTAACAAGTGTTTTTAATACAGGTAAAAGTCTTTTCAATTCTTCTTCTTCGGTAATATCTACCGCACCTGGGCGAGAGGAGTAAGCGCCTAAATCTATAATTTTTGCGCCCTCGCTTAAAAAAATATCCGTTTTAATAACCGCCTTTTCGATGCTTTCGGTTCTACTATTACTGAAAAAAGAATCAGGTGTTAAATTTAAAATTGCCATTATACATGGACTACTCAAATCTATTAAATTACCAAATAAGTTTAGTGATTTTTTTGTGTTAAAAGCTGTATCTTTACCCCTCATAAAGCAAAAATAACTTTTTAAACTAACATAAATCAATATTTTGTCTATAAAAACATTACAAGAATACGATGGAGTGATTGCGATTTGTCGCTCTCTTTTTTTGAAAAAAACGAAAGATTATGGAACAGCATGGCGTATTTTGCGTTCGCAATCCATTACAGATCAAATTTTTATTAAGGCACAGCGCATTCGCACTTTAGAAGAAAAAAAAGTTTCTAAAGTTGACGAAAATATTCAATCAGAATACATTGGTATTGTAAATTACTGTGTGATTGCAATGATGCAACTTGATTTGGAAGCGGATGAAAGTTTAGAGCTTGAATTTGATTTGGTTGAGCGCTTGTTTGATAAAAAAATCAATGAAACCAAAGAGCTGATGTTTGCAAAAAATCACGATTATGGAGAAGCTTGGCGGGATATGAGAATCAGTTCGTTGACGGATTTGATTTTAATGAAAATATTGAGAGTAAAACAAATTGAAGACAATAAAGGTAAAACATTAGCTTCTGAAGGTGTTGTTGCTAATTATCAAGATATGCTTAATTACAGCGTTTTTGCATTGATAAAATTACAAACTAATTCTTAAAAAAAAATGAAATCAAAATTAATATCTTTTTCTCGGTTATTTGTAGGTTTTTTGTTCATATTTTCTGGCTTAATAAAAGCGAATGACCCACTAGGTTTTGGATATAAATTACAAGAGTATTTCGAGGTTTTTCATCTTACTTTTTTTAATGATTTTTCTACTTTAATAGCAATTTTACTTTGTTCATTAGAAATTGTTTTTGGCGTTTTATTGCTTTTAGGCTTGTGGGCAAAAAAAGTTTCCACGGGTTTGTTGTTTTTGATTTTATTTTTTACGTTTCTAACTTTTGTTTCAGCATTTTTTAAAGTTGTAACCAGTTGTGGATGTTTTGGCGACGCGATTCCATTAACGCCTTGGCAATCCTTTTCTAAGGATATTGTTTTGCTATTTTTTATCTTAATAATTTTTGTTTATCACGAAGATATAAAACCCATTTTTCAGTCGGTAACGATGCAAAAAACAGCACTTTATGTTAGTATAATTATATCGTTAGGCTTTGGTTTTTATACGTATAGTTTTTTGCCTATTTTTGATTTTTTACCGTATAAAGTGGGTGCCAATATCCCTGAATTGATGAAGCTTCCTACAGGCGCAAAACCCGATATTTATTCTATTATTTATCATCTTAAAAACAAAAAAACAAACGAAGAAAAAGAAATGACAGATAAGGAATACCTTAAAACTGAAATTTGGAAAGATGTCAATTGGGAAATTGTTGGCGAACCGATTAGTAAATTAGTGCAGAAGGGAGATGAAATAAAAATCAAAGATTTGTTAATTACCGATGCTACTGGAATAAATTTTACACAAGAATTAATAGATAACCCGTATTATAACCTAGTCATTGTAGCTTATAACTTGAAAGCAACGAATGAAAAAGCAATTGCCAATTTGAATGCTTTAGCCATAAATGCAATCGATTCTCACCATACAAGAACGGTTTTACTAACCGCAAGTTCACCAGAGGAAGCGACTAAGTTTGCTAAAAAAATGAAATTTGCACCTGAAATCTTTTATGCCGATGCGGTACCTCTTAAAAGTATGGTAAGGGCTAATCCTGGACTAATATTGTTGAAGAATGGAATTGTAATTCAAAAATGGCATTACAATTCTTTACCTACTTACGAGCAATTGGTAGAGAAATATTTATCTAAATAATTATTGGTGGTTTGTCAATTTCCCAAAAGTAGGCGTTAAACAATGAAGTGGATATTCTTTTTCTTTCTTTTTTTATCTTTTCAAGTAAAGGCACAAGTTGATGTTTTACAGTTTGAAAAAAACAATTTTTTTATGAAAATTGGGAATAAAAAATTTGAACAAGGTAAATTCTCAGATGCTATAGTAGAGTATTCAAAGGCAATTGAGGTATGCAAGGAATGTTCTGCCGCATATTTTAAAAGAGCAATTGCAAAAGATAGTTTGGGAGATTACGAAGGCGCAATTATGGATCATAGCAGTATCATTAAATTACTACCTAATCATGCCGAGTCGTATAACTACAGAGGTGCACTAAAAGGAAGATTAAATGATTTTAAGGGGTCGATTGTAGATTGTTCAAAGTCTATTGAGTTAGACCCTAATAATGCAGAATATTATAACAATAGAGGGTTGTCAAAAGCAAATTTAAAAGATTATCAAGGGGCATTGGAAGATTTTAACAAGGCAGAGTCTGTTAATCCAAATTTTACTTTAATATATTGTAATAGAGGAATCGTGAAATATAATCTCAATGACCAATTAGGTGCAATTGCCGATTATACAAAATCGATTGAATTTAAACCCAATTGGGAAGCCTACAATTATAGAGCAATTTCTAAACATATTTTATTGGACGATAAAGGAGCACTGACGGATTACGATAAGGCGATAGAAATAGATCCTAGTGAACCTGAAACTTATTATAACAGAGCGATGACTTATTTGGCACTTGAAGAAAATGAAAAAGCTTGTCTGGATTTTAATAAATCATTGAAAATGGGCTTTCAAATGGCAAAAGATTATTTGAAAGAAGCTTGTGAAAAATAAACTGTTTTGATAACTTACTTGAAAATTAAATAAGATTTTTTTTGAAATGATGCGAAATGATTATTCTTTATGTTTAAAAAAAATAAAAATTTTATTCTTTTTTATATTAATAAATAGTGTCGCATTTTGTCAAATAGAAAACACACA
>JAIEMU010000009.1 GCA_019751895.1 Sphingobacteriaceae bacterium
TATTGGTCGCACTTGGTGTCATGGCGGTACTGATGTTGTTGGCGGTACCCTCAATTCGGGAGCGTAATCAGAAAGTGAATTTGGATACTGCAGCTCAAGTTATGCTAAAAGATTCACAATTTATGGAAAAATGGTATGGGCTGAATGGGCGCTACACCAGCGATAGTGCTGGGACGACATTCCCAAGTTTACCTTATGTGATTTCACCAGAATCAGGGATTGCACTATATTATATTTCGCTTAAATCGGGCAGCATGGATAGTGGTAATGGTTTTATTTTGTTGGGGCAACCGTTATGTGGTACGGTTCAAGCTAGCTTAGGCTGTATTTGTATCGATCAAGATGCGAATGTAATTAAGGGCACTAACAATTCGTGTAATAATAGCGGCGGCTTATGTTCGTGCATTAATAGCAGTAGTCTTTCGGCTGCCATTCAGGCGAGAATAGCCGCGCAACAATAGGAAATAATGGTTAAATCAGAATCGCGGCGAGTCACCTTATAAGAGTTCTATAGGGTAAGAAAATTCTTGGAATATAAATTTGGGAATTACTCGGCTAAGTTTTGATTTTCTATATTTTTGCTTCAGAGCCATTAGGTTGGTGACATCAAATTTCTCATATAACTTCCGTGACACTAATTTAGCAATTAAATGCTTAGTATATTTTTTGCAATAGACCATAGTTAGAAGTGAAGCAATCTCATTATAATCTAAATCGTTATTTAAAAGAAATAATACAGCTGGTTCAACCTCTTGGGGCGTAATAACGTTGTTATTAGGTAGTTCTGCTTTTAGCTCTGTTTGCGTAAATGCGTTAGATATTATTTTATATATGACATACGCATTTATTTTAAAGCTTGGTATTGATGCGACTATTTTTATACTGACAATATTTCCACTATCTTTAGATATAACTGGTGTATATTTGAAGAGCAATAATCTATATTTTGATGGACGAGTAAACCGTAATGATAAGACTAACTTATCTTGATTGTAGGAAACACATTCATCTAAAATCGAACGAAGTTTACTTTGCCAACGTTGATCACTTAATTCAATCAGGTTTTTGCCTAGGACATTCTCAAGTTTTAAATTGAAGATAGAGAGCGCTGGTTGATTAATTTCAAATATTTTATAGTCCATATCAATAATAGCAACTGGGATATCGCTAATTATTTCGTGATGGTAATCTTTGATAATTTGCTGAATTTGTTCTGGCTTCATTTATTTTCAGTAGTGTTGAATGTTTTGACAGGAAACATGAATTCTCCAACCAAAGAGACAGGGAACTTTATATGTAGCCCTTTTTGATAAGTAATTACTTTTAACTCTTCAATGTTTGCACATTCATATTTTTCAAGAAGTTTACTATTTATTCTGGAAATTTTGGTTTTATTAAATACCTCATTATGAGCTAAACTCATCAGATATGCGATTTCTTCATAATTTGCGGTATGATAAGTTAGAAAGAGAACTTCTTGTTCTGTGCTTGATAAAAATTCACCATTATTAACTTCGTCTAGTTTATAGTTGCCTTTTCCAGCCGTTATAATTGATTCGATTGGATATAGATAAAGTGGATACTTAATTGGTGACGCAGACACTTTAATTCCAATAACCTCACCTGTAGAAAAGTTTATCAGTGGTATGTAATTAAGCTGGATTAGCCAGTATTCTTGTTGGCGTGAAAATCTTAGCGATAACCATTCTGAAGATTTTTTACTCGCGATGCAGCTTTTAAGTATCTGTTCGACAAGCCTGGTTCGCCAAATGGCTTTGGACAGTTCGGGAACTAGTTTTTTACCTAAAAATGTTTTACCTTCAATATTCGCTAAAGCTGCAGAACTTCCATCTTCAACTAGGACATTATAATTTAAGTCACAAATAATATAAAAAATGTCATCTTTAATTTGTTTATGATAATTAATTATTAAATTCAGTGCGCTATTATTATCCATTTTCCATCTATAAAATACAATTAAGGGCGTCAGTATACTACAGAATTGAAATTGCTCGGTAATTTTAATGATGTAATTTTAAGTGGGTGGTTAGTTTTGGTGGTAGCTATTTAAGTGGCTAGTAATATATATTTATTAATGTTAACAGGATGATCATCAGGCTTAATTTGTTATTTAAATAACCTTACTAGGATAAAGTGTAGTTAGATTAAGGTGGTTAAATTGTTGTAATTTGCAACACTAATTTTAAAATAAATGATTTAACAGATTGTTTATTTGAAAACGGTGTGCGCTGCTAAAAATTGATTTTATGCATTTATATCGCACAGCCAACATCTTGTTATTTTTTGATTTATTTTGTGCTGATTCGTGTTGTTTTTATGGTGTTCTGAGATATAGCACATCGTTTTTACTTTAAAATGTCCGAAAAATGGGACATTTTTGTGGTTTAAAATAAGTTACAATCGCTCCCTAGTTAAAAATTGACGAGTAATTATTGATTATGGAGTTTAGGGTAACATTTTTTATTTAATGTCTTTAGCGTGAAAAGTATAGGGTTTAAAGCATTAATTTCAGACTTAAGGTTAGGTTATAAGTGAGTGATCTTCATGTCTCCTTCATGCCATTAAAGTCAAAATTTTTAGCTGGTTGTCAGATAGAATTCGTCAGAAGACTAGTTTAGACAATTCTTTGTTTTTTTAATGATCTAGGTTAGTTTACAAAAGTTAGAACTTGCACTTGAGAATTGAAACGATAAGTAAATCTTAAAAGGAATATTTTATTAATGAAAAAGTTATTTAAATTAGCTACTCTATTGAGCTTGTTTTCATCTGTAGCTTTTGCTCAGGGTACTGCATCCGCTTATGACAAGATGAATAGTGATGATTTAGTTAGTGCTCATAAGCATTATAAGCTGGTATTTAATTTGGAACGTGATGCGGGTGTATATAACAACTCCAATACAATGGGCTTGAGTTATGCTAAAAACATGATTCAAACTTGTGAAAAATATCATGCGGTATGTGATATTTATGTAGTTATACACGATAAAGCTTATCCTTTAGCGGTAAAAACAGCGAATCTTAATCATAGAGAACTTAATCATGGAGTCAATTATAATTATTCTGGGGATGTCGCCTACTTAGTTAAACATGGCGTTTATGTTATTACATCCCGTAGTAGTTTAGATCGGCATCATCTGAATCAGCAAGATTTACTTCCAGGTGTCAAGCTTGCTGATTCTGCTACGTTATTCCTTGCTAGTAAAGCCTCCGAAGGTTATTTAATAATCAATCAATAGTTAATTAATCGAAGTCATATTTTAGCTTAAATTCACTTATGGTTTAAGTTGGTAAAACACATTTTAAAATGATAAAGAATTCAATGAAAAAATATATAGCATTAAAACTCATTCTAGCACTACTGCTGGGATTGTCTGTGCTATTTTTCTGTGAGAGTCTAGATGGCTTAATGGATTTATGCATTGATTTATTTTGTCTTGAAGAATGTGATGATCCTGCGTTGTTTGAAATAAACAATTTAGTCGATGCGCTGTCTATAATTGTGTGTAAAATTTGGATCGCCTTTGAATCCAATCCAGAATCTATCTGGAGTTCAATTTGGTTATTATATATTTACTGCTATCTACGTCGTCAAAATATTTATAAATTATTGGGCATAGCATACAGTAAATTAAGCCTTCAAAAATATAAAGCTTATCTTAGCTCTTCAAAATTACTGAATTTATTTAGACATGTAATTCAGGAAGAGTCCTCATTTTGTCTTCCTTTTATTTAGAGTCATAGTTTCCTCCACATATACCCTGCAATATTCATTATCTGTAGTTTGGTTTAGCTTAGCTTATACGCATAGGTTAGAGTATGTAACTATTGGATTAGATGAAGTTACGGCGGTGATTTGAAAAATATAAAATTATTAATTAATTAGTATGGCAGCCTAAATCATATGCACAGCCATATAAACGCTTAATCTTCTGCTTAGTATAGCGTTGCTACAAAATTTGTGTGCAGTGAAACAAAAGTGGACAATTTTGATTTTTAAAACAATATACAATTCCGCATGTTTATTATTGCTCACTATCTAGCGTTGCTGCAAAATTTGTGGGTAGTGAAACAAAAGTGGACAAAATGAGATTGTATGATTACGTATAATCTCGGAATGAAAAAAAGACAGTCTTATAAAAGGTAAATGGTTACTTATTAGAGACTGTGAATGTAACAAATAATTTAATAAAATATAGAAATATTTATTTTTGTAAGGAAATATTATGAAAAAGAAACAATTATTAATTTCTCTGAGTTTAATTGGGGCGGTGGCTATTACGGGGTGTAATAATGTAGGGTCGAGTAATTCAACTAGTCCTGCAACGGTAAGTGCAAAATCTAACTCAGTAGCACTTGATAATGTTAGTAACTACCCGATTGGTAATATTCTGAAATATGTGGTAAAAGATTCTGATGGTGGTTCAACCGCTTATGAGCCGGATGCAGATGCCGGTAATGGGATATTAGGATTTTATATTCAGAATGATGTGAATGCATTTAATGGAGATCCTGATGCTGAAGCTGGTAAATTGAGCATGTTAATTCCTGACTCGGAGAAAGCTTATTTTAACAAAAAAATGGATTCATTAGCTCCTGGTGAATACCCAGAACCAGGTAATCAATTAGCACCAGAAAATGTACAGGCTGCGCAACTGGATTTCAAAAATGGCGCTTGGCAGCTTTCACAAGATGGTACTGATACAGGCAATCATAATATGTTCTTTAAATACAAAGATCCCGCAACAGGTGATGATGTCTATTTTAAATTAGTCTCAGAAGTAAAAACATCATCGGCAAATGCAATTGAGAATGCATTAAGAGATAGTCAAGGTGTAGATGCAACTAAGAGTGGTGGATTACAGAATATTTATGTTGAGCAACCGCTTAAAGCAACTCTAATGACAGTTGCATCAGTATTTGAGGCTGTACTAGGTGGAACTGCACTGTATGGTGGAAATATTAAATCATTTGCTGCTGCGGGAGCAACGGAGGGTGGAGATCTAGGTAAAATGGCACGTTATAGTAGGCATTTTGCTGGTGTTAATAAAGCTAAATTTCGTCAATGGGCACAAAATGAAGGGTTTAATGTTAAAGATCCTAATTGGTCTAAAAAAGCTTATGCCGCTGCGAGAAATGATGCTATTTATTTTAATAATGAGGCAAGTTCACTCTATTCACAAGGTGATCTGTCTGGGGTTAAGTTTTATAAAGACTGGAAGGTGTTTGCTGGAGGTGCAACAAAAGCCAGCCTTTTGAGAACTGGGTATAATGCTTTAGGACTTGTTGCTGTGGCGAATGCTGGGTTTAATGTTTGGTATTTATCTACAAATTCATCATTGAAAGATAATGGCACAGCTCCGCTTGCGAATGCATCTCGAGTACTTGCAGGCAGCGATACTGATCCAGTGTTGACGTATCGTCAAGTACATCTTGAACCAGTTAGTGCTGCGGATGTTGCTCAGTATCCAGAATTAGGTTTACAAACATCTAAATCAGTAACTCCAAATATATACTCTTCAGCAGCATCTCAGGTAGTAGGATTTGCGAGTAGTAAAAATACGACGGATGCGCCAAGTATTATGGTAAGTATGGATATGTTGGATACGGTATTCAATCCAAAACCAACCGAAGCCCCTGACGCGAAGAGACCCGAATATATTGGTTGGTTAAAAAATGATGGTTATCTTGGTGATCGTATGCCAAATATGAATACGCGTAAAACGAATCATTATTTAGATGCCGCATTATATCTTCAGGTTTCAACGCCAGATCAATTTGCACTACGCTCGTCAATGCCAATAATGTATGGTGAAGAAGCAGCCCGTAAAGCTGGATATAAATTTAACGGTTATAAAGGGTCTGCACCAGATATCAATATCTTGTCAATGAGCAATAATGTTGGTGATACTCAACATACCTTGTCAGCCAACCACGATGCATTGACTAACGGCTTGTCATATGTGAATAAAGATGGTTTGAAGATTTATAATGCGATTAACTTACAGTATGGTGACAAATTGGTGTTAGGTGTTAAAAATACGTCTACAACACCAATGGCGAATGTTGCAAGTACTATATTAAATACTGATAATGGTTATCAAATATTTACGGCACAGACACTATCTCGCTTGAGTAAAGATCGTCAAATGTTATTATCTTCTAATGGCTGTAGTAATTTACCACAAAATAATACTTGTAAATTAACCTTAGAAGCAGCTAAATTGGATAAAGACGCAACCTTCACTGGTGTACTATCCATTAATGATGTAGCTACGGGTGGAACGTCTACTCTAGTGCCATTTACGTATGGAGTTAAGACGGTGTTGACACCTTCTGTTTTAACTGTACCATTTGGTGATGATGAAATCGAAGGTAAGTTTATGAATTTGGGTAAAAATGCTATTGAGAGTGTGACATTCTCTCGAGGAGATCTTCCTGCGAAGGCTAAAGTAGACTTTAAGTGTTATACTGCTGATAATAAATTAGTAACAAATGGCACTTTACCTGGCGGCGGTTATTGCAAAATGATGTTAGATAATTTAAGTGCTGTTCGTGCAGGGCTATATCGTATGACAATTTCTTCTAATGGAGTAGATATTCAATCTATCCCTGTCCAAATCTAGAACGAATTACGTTCTAATCTTAAAAATATAAAGTCGTTAATAATTAACGACTTTATATTTTTAATCCTACTCGAAAAAAGACTATTTATATTTGTAAATTAATTGATATCAATAAGTTATCATTGCTTAGTGTGCAGTGAAACAAAAGTGGACAAAATGAGATTGTATGATTACGTATAATCTCGGAATGAAAAAAAGACAGTCTTATAAAAGGTAAATGGTTACTTATTAGAGACTGTATCTTAATATAAAATTAACGATTTTACATAGTGTAGAAGATAAATATAATATACCCTTGCACACTATAAGTAAAATAAATTATTAAAGGTTTATAAAATGAATAAAATTTTGTATATAAGCTTGTTTGGTGCTCTATCAACATCGATTGTTGGGTGTGTTGGTAGTAGTGATCATAATGATGCAAGTAGCAATAGCGCCCAATCCTTAAAAACAGGATCATTAAATCATTTGCGTACATCTCCATTAAGTACATTTGGTGATATTCAAGCAGAAGAAGTAAAAGCAAATCGATTGAAATTAGGAACAACTAGTAATCAATATTTTGATTTAACTTTTCCTGAATCAGTTGTTTTAAGTTATACTACAGGAGCTTCTGGTTCGCAAGTGTGGTTTCAACAATATCAACCTGGTACTGTATATATTGATAAAAAACCAGATTCTAAGTTATGTAGTGCACACTTTGATTCGGTTTATAACAATCAATACGATATAATTTTTGATGATAGCATGAATTGTGATAATAATGATGACTCGTGTGAAATTCCATATTATGTTGCTGGACATGGCGAGATTAAACAAACAAGTTATGAGGCTAATATAAATTATCATTATAGTGTTGCTTTGGATGGCAAGGATTGTAATAATGGGGTCTCGCCAATGATCCCAGATACTCTGAAAGTAAATATTTATAAGCAGCATGATAAAGATTTTCATGCCGTATTTGAGGTTGATACAGATAAAAATGTAATGCCAATAAATCATGTTCAAGATACAACACCCGCATTATCTGTAGATCTTAAAGGTGGTGAGTCAGTTTTATTGTATGGTCTTGGTGCTACGAATATGAAACATATTACTCTTGATGAGAAGATGACACATGATTATGCAGGTGGTTTTCCATTCAATCAGTGTCAGAATGATAAGTTTAAGCATACCGATGCTACGTATTCACTCTCTCCAGAACTTGATAGACGTTGTGAAGCTATTAGTGGTAAAGGTGCAAAAAATATTGGAGTGATGTTTACCAATTCATTCCTAAAATCGACTATGTCAGTGGATACCGAAATTTTGGGTGATTTTAAGAGTAATATTAAATTTTTAAATTCAGAAGAAAGTAAAACGACTATATTATTACCTGGTCAAGCAAGACGTATTGATTTGTGTTTAAATGAAGCGGCATGGAGTGGCACCATCAATCATTCTTTTGAAACATTGCACATTGGACACTCTCTGGTTCAACCTGGTTTTTTGGGTAAGAAACCATTTGCTACCTACCATGTTACCCATCACTTCGGTGAACAAGATTATAAAGAAGAGTTGACTTTATCCCGTGATGGAAAAGTTTTTAAAAATGGCAAACAAGTTTCATCGCTTGTTGGGAATGAGGGGATGTGTGCTTTACCGACAATAGGTACGATGAGTGTTGACTATGCCTTAACAGATCTTGAGACAAAACTGTTCTTAGATTTAGAAGCTGATATAAAAGTTATTTCTAAGGTTCCTAATGAACATATTGCCAATGCGAGTAATTATCTTAGACCGATACGTGTACAAAATATTGGTATGGCAAAAAGTATTGATATACCGATCTACGCGAGTAATGTAGAATACTCTATTATTGACAAGGATCGTGTAAAATCGAAATCGTCAGTTTGGGGTTTGTATAATCCTGTAATTCAAAATGCTGATGCAACAACTTCTACTTTACAATTTGATACTTTAGATATAGCTAAAAAATGGGATAGTGGAGAAGTTTCAGCTTTAAATTTATTTATTAGTTGTAATGAAGGTTTTAAATGTGATGGCTCTAATGCTGTAGATAAAGGTGGATTTTTAACATTTAAATTTAAAGATGTTGATGGAAAACAAAAATCTCAGACGTTCCCTTTTTATGTATCATATGGTAATATGTTTTTAGCAAATTCATATGAGTATAATATTTTTACAGGTATGCCAATTATTAGAGATGCATATGGTAATGTAACAAAGCAAAAATCAGGTGATATTGCATTAGGTATATTCCCAAGTGTAGCTAACGGAAATCCTTTTATATATCCTTATCTTGAAGCCCATAAGATTTCTGAGAGTGGCGGTTTTTGGAATTTAAATGAGTTTTCGGGCAAGGATGTGAATAGAGTTTTTAAAGAGTATGTTTCCAATTATGGCTATTCTGGCAGTTCTACTTGGGAAAGTTCATTTGGGCATAGGACTTTTGAACCGTATGCGCACTATACTTGGGATCTTGCAGGTTGGGAAGATTATTTCTCTCATCTATATGCCGGTGGGTATGCTAGTGATAAAGTAGAACATGCAAGATATTTTGAAATTCCTACTAGAAATCTTGATACAGGAGCGTTAAAATCAGACAAAGTTAGTATGACTCGTTCAGCACCTCAGTCAAAACTTATTGTTGAAACAACTGCAACAGGTGCGGCTATGGATATATTTACAAGAAATAAATCTACTCCATATAGTCGTCTGACCACTGAGTTTGTTCAAAGAAGTCCATTTTTAGAACATGTACAATTAGGGACAGTTGTTAAAGATTTTAGATTTGCAGATCGTTATAATCAAGATAAAGTGTACATTGATGATTATGGTAGTAAGGTGATATTTCCTATTGACATAGAGTTATTGGATAATTCACAAGTTCAACCTCGAGAACAATTAGTTGCTAAATTGAATTGTAGTATACTTCTGCCACAGTCTTGTGAGTGGAAAAATAAGCCAGAACTAACTACAATTGCAACGCCTAATGGTACTATATTGGTTACATATTCTTTAGTAAAAGATGCTGATGGACAATTTAGAGTTAAGATATTATACGATGCGGCAGTATCTCCAGAACCAAATAAATTCATCTATTTGATAGATAATATTAAATATCAAATGATGAAAAATGTAGATGAAGATATGTTTACACTTTATTTCCCTAAGGCATATTCAAAAGGACTTGGCTATGGTAGTGAAGCTATATGGTTCAATGCAAATGAAGAGTTTAATGGTAGTATGAAGAAAGATTTAACCACAAATATCTTTAGCATAATTAATAACTCTTATTATCGTCCTAATGTTTGTGACTGGAATAGTAATCAGGCGACATTGTCTTGTCAAATAGCGATTGCGCCAGATTATTTCCAAGCTCAAAATAAGGCAGGTCAGTTGCATGAGGAAATATCAAATAATGTAACTATGACATTAAAATTTGTGATTCCTTCGCCAAATGGTGAGTGGATGACAAAAACTTTATCACCAAAAGATATTAAATATCTTACTATTGACAGTGAACCTACTACAGATCAAATAGTGATGGGTGGTTCCAACAGTGGTTTTACTGGTGTTTTAGTTCATGAGTTGAATAGTAAACACAAAAAATAAAATAAAACTATTCTATAGCGTGTGATACGTTATTTTAAATGAGAATAGCCCACTTTGTGGGCTATTCTCATAAGAGATCTACAAATTAGATTGATGACTTTGGATTTTACTATGTGAAGTGAAACAGAAGTAGATAAACTGTAAATGATGGTTTATTAAGAATACATAGCTCAGTAAATATTTTAGCTAGCTGGGGTTTCATTAGCGACAATCAAAGTCACATAACCAACGATGCTTAATTTGCGCAAGGTATTTGGCACAATAAAGTGATCGCCTTTTTTTATTTCAACTCCATTCATGTTGGCAAAACCATCAATTACACTTACCAATAAATATGCCGCACTGAGAGTTAATTCCAAATCACCCGTAACTTCAACTTTTGCAGTTTGGAAATATTGATTATTGGCAATTGAGGTGAAATGTGCATTTGGTCCAATCTTACGTGATTCGTTTGGCGCGGTTTTTGCATGATGGGGAGCTTTAATTACGGCAAAAGCTTTGTCTAAATGTAGCTCGCGTAAATTGCCGTGATCATCGGTTCGTTCATAATCAAATAAGCGATAGGTCATATCCGAGGATTGTTGTACTTCAAGCACTAAGGTTCCTGCTCCGAGGGCATGAACTGTTCCTGGAGGTACATCAAAAAACTCACCACGTTTAACTTTGTGGGAAATTAATAATTGACTCCATTGGTTCTGGGATACTTTTTGTTTAAATTCTTCACTAGTTTTTGCAGTGTGACCATAAATTATTTGTGCATCCCGTGTCGCGTCTAAAATATACCAACATTCGGCTTTACCCATTTCATTTTCAACTAATTGGGCAAATTTATCATCTGGGTGGACTTGAA
>JAIEMU010000005.1 GCA_019751895.1 Sphingobacteriaceae bacterium
ATTATTCTATATTTTTTCCCGTTGTAGAAATGATTTCCGCAACTTCATTAGGCTTATTAATTTGGTATGGTTCAAGAAATATTTTAGACAAGCCATTGAGTGTGTCGCCTGGAACTATTCCTGCTTTTATTTTATTTATCAACATGCTTTTTAGACCCATTAGAGAGCTTGCAGATAAATTCAATACCTTGCAAATGGGCATGGTAAGTGCCGAACGTATTTTTAAAGTGTTGGACACCAAAGAGCATACTAAAAATAATGGAAAAGTAATTCCAGCAAAAATAAACGGCAATATTCAATTCAAAAACATCTGGTTTTCCTATTCACCTAGCGAACAAGAAAGTGAAACTAATTTTGTATTAAAAAACATTTCATTTGAAGTTTTGCCTGGTCAAACAGTAGCCTTGGTAGGTGCTACGGGTGCAGGAAAATCTTCCATCATCAATATTTTAAATCGATTTTACGAAATTCAAAAAGGTAGCATCGAGATAGACAATATCGACATCCACGATTACGAGCTAAATTTC
Source organism: Sphingobacteriaceae bacterium (assembly GCA_019751895.1). Taxonomy (GTDB): domain Bacteria; phylum Bacteroidota; class Bacteroidia; order Sphingobacteriales; family Sphingobacteriaceae; genus Pedobacter. The sequence continues at coordinate 528 of JAIEMU010000005.1, forward strand.
CTAAGAAGTAGCATCACCACTGTTCTACAAGATGTATTTTTGTTTTCAGACACGATATTGAATAACATTACACTCAACAATCCAGAAATTAGTTTAGAAACCGTTATTAGCGCAAGTAAAAAAGTGGGTGCTCATGCTTTTATTGAGAAATTGCCTGGTGGCTACCAATATAATGTAATGGAAAGAGGCGCTACTTTATCAGCAGGACAAGCGCAATTAATTTCATTTATTAGAGCTTTGGTTTATAATCCCGCAATTTTGGTTTTAGACGAAGCTACTTCATCCGTAGATACGGAAACCGAAACTTTAATTCAACATGCAATTGATAATTTAATGGAAAATAGAACCTCTATTGTGATTGCCCATCGATTGTCAACCATTCAAAAAGCAGACAAAATTATTGTACTAGATAAAGGCGAAATAAAAGAAATAGGCACGCACCAAGAACTCTTGAAATTAAATGGATTTTACAAAAATTTATACGATTTACAATTCTCATCGGCAGGGATTTTAAAGAAATAATTTCAATAAAAAACTACAACTAATGAATTAAAATCGTAAAATTGAGACTTAACGAATTAAATCTACCATAGAAACACTCAAAATGCACTCTAAGATTTTTTTTATAATTATTACTATTATTTGCATGATGTCATGTAAATTAAAAAGAAATCAAATACTTAACGGCAATCGAGAGGGCAAATGGATTACTATTGATACACTTGATTATATCTATGTAACAAAAGGTAGGTTTCGTAAAGGAAATGAAGTTGGTACATGGAGGGATTATTGCAATGGAAAATTAGTTAAAAAAGAAAAATATCGTAAAAATACCTCGAGTATTACATATTATTACCTTAATGGTAAGATTATGAAAAAAGGTAAAACTAAAACAGATAATGACGGGTTGTCATATCATTGGTATTACTATGGAAAATGGCATTTTTATAATGCAAATGGAAAACTGGATTCTATAAAAACATATAAGAAAAGAGCTCACGAGTAAAATTTACTTTTATACTTAAAATTTTGATTTACAATAATTTAAAATTTACAACGCCGTAAAAATCCATTATAAAACACCCAATAAAAATTATAACTTCTAACCCAATTAAAAACGATAGCTAAACAAAGCAGCTATGTAGAAGTATTTAAAATATCCCTTTTAGCTTACGCCTTATTTTTCTACATTTGTAACATCATTTTAAAACAAAACACAGCCCGTGGAAAATACAGCATTAACTACCCTACAAACCGCAAAAGATTTAGGATTATTACCAGAAGAATACGACAGAATTATTGAAATTCTAGGTCGTGTACCCAATTTCACAGAGCTTTCTATATTTTCGGTAATGTGGAGCGAACATTGTTCTTATAAAAATTCGATTACTTGGTTGAAAACTTTACCAAAAGATGGACCTCGTATGTTGGCCAAAGCAGGTGAAGAAAATGCTGGTTTGGTAGATTTGGGCGACGGAGTGGCTTGCTGTTTTAAAATCGAATCGCATAACCATCCATCTGCTTTAGAGCCTTACCAAGGTGCTGCTACAGGTGTGGGTGGTATCAACAGAGATATTTTCACGATGGGTGCTCGTCCTATTGCGCAACTCAATTCTTTACGATTTGGCAACCCATCACATCCAAAAACGCAATGGTTAATAAAAGGTGTAGTAAAAGGAATTAGCCACTATGGCAATGCTTTTGGTGTGCCAACCGTTGGTGGCGAATTATTTTTTGATGATTGTTACCATGTAAACCCATTGGTAAATGCCATGAGTGCAGGTATTTTAAAAGTTGGTGAAATGATTTCCGCTACTTCTTATGGTGTAGGAAACCCAGTTTACATTGTAGGTTCGGCCACGGGAAAAGACGGTATTCATGGCGCTGCTTTTGCCTCAAAAGATATTACAGAAGATTCAGTAAACGACTTACCGGCTGTGCAAGTTGGCGATCCATTTCAAGAAAAACTATTGCTTGAAGCTACTTTGGAAGTGATAAAAACTGGCGCTGTGGTAGGTATGCAAGATATGGGCGCTGCAGGTATCATTTGCTCAAACTCAGAAATGAGTGCCAAAGGCGAACATGGTATGCGCATCGATTTAGATAAAGTTCCTACACGTCAAGCCAATATGCAACCTTTCGAAATTTTACTTTCTGAATCTCAAGAGCGTATGTTGATTGTAGTGAAAAAAGGTAGAGAAGCCGAAGTGGAAGCTGTATTTGAAAAATGGGATTTGAATTGCGCAATCATTGGTGAAGTAACCGATACCAAACGCTTACACTACTACATGAAAGGCGAATTAGTTGCCGATGTTCCTGCTGAAGATTTAGTGTTGGGCGGTGGTGCTCCAGTTTACAAAAGAGATTATAAAGAACCTGCTTATTACGCTGAATATAAAAAATTTAACATCGAAAATGTAGCGCAACCTAACGATTTAAAAGAAGTAGCAAAACACCTCTACACACATCCAAATATTGCATCAAAACGATGGGTAACGGAGCAATACGATTCGATGATTGGAACGGCTACCATGACCACCAACAGACCAGCTGATGCCGCTATTGTTGCGGTAAAAGACACCAACAAAGCTATTGCATTAACTGTAGATTGCAATTCGAGATATGTAAATGCAGACCCAGAAATAGGTTGTGCGATTGCTGTGGCTGAAGCAGCTCGTAACATTACTTGTGCTGGTGGCGAACCCGTAGCCATTACCAATTGTTTGAACTTCGGTAATCCCTATGTACCTGAAGTTTATTGGCAATTTGTAGGCGCAATTAAAGGCATGGGAAAAGCTTGTTTGAAATTTGAAACTCCTGTAACAGGCGGAAACGTTTCTTTTTACAACCAAAGTAGCGACGAAGGTCCTGTTTTCCCTACGCCTACCATCGGTATGTTGGGTGTGTTGGACAATGTAGAAACCCTAACCACTTTAGATTTTAAAGCAGAAGGCGATTTTATTTACATGATTGGCGCTTCAAAAAACTGTATTTCATCATCTCAATATTTAGCCTCATATCACAACATTCAGGCTTCCCCTGCTCCTTATTTTAATTTAGATGAAGAGTACGCTACACATCAAGTAATCAAACAATTAATCGCTGAAAAGCTAATTGCTTCGGCGCATGATGTAGCTGATGGCGGTTTGTTTATTGCTTTATTAGAAGCTGCGATGCCAAACAATCTAGGATTCAATATCGAATCGGATGGAGATATCAGAAAAGATGCATTTTTATTTGGTGAAGCGCAAGGTAGAATTGTTGTATCTGTAAAACCAGAGCAACAAGAAAACTTTATTGAATTGATGGCTTCTTCAGAAATTGAATTTAGCTTATTAGGAAATGTGATTGCTGAAAAATTAATCGTTGATGACGAAAGTTTTGGTTCTGTAAAAGAAATCAAAAACATTCATGCAAATATTTTACACGATTTGCTAGGCGAATAAAAATCATTTTAATGTTCAACAAAATTCATCATGTAGCAATTATTTGTAGCGATTACTCCGTTTCAAAAGATTTTTACGTGAATAAATTAGGACTTAAAATCATTGCAGAAACATACCGAGCCGAGCGAAAATCCTATAAATTAGATTTAGCTATAAACGATCATTACCAAATAGAGCTGTTTTCATTTGAAAATCCTCCTAAAAGGATTTCTCAACCTGAAGCAACAGGTTTAAGACATTTGGCTTTTGAAGTGGATAATATTGAAAAAGCAATCATTTCGCTAAACAAAAAAGGGATTATTACAGAAGAAGTTAGAGAAGATGAATTTACAAACAAAAAATTCACCTTCTTTAACGACCCTGATTTTTTACCCTTAGAAATTTATGAGCGATAAAATTAATGAACTCGGTATTTAAATTCAAACAATTTGAAGTCAACCAAAAAGGTTGCGCAATGAAAATAAATACCGACGGGGTTTTGTTGGGAACTTTGGCAACACACAAAAATCCTAATTTAATTTTAGACATCGGTACCGGAACAGGAGTTATTGCCTTGATGCTTGCCCAGCGTTTCCCAAAAAGCACAATTAAAGCCGTAGAGATTGACAAAATCGCAGCCGAAACAGCAGCATATAACTTTCAAAATTCAATTTTCAATCCGCAACTACAATGCATCTGTGCTTCAATAACCGATTTTAATAGCGATGATAAATTTGACCTCATTGTTTCCAATCCGCCTTTTTTTGTAAATGATTTTAAAAGCACTTTGGAATCAAAAAAAATTGCTCGACATACCACCGATGATTTTTTTATAACACTCATTCATAAAGTAGCTGATTTACTAAGTGAAAACGGGCTATTTTGGTTCGTTTTACCTGTCAAACAAAGTGATTTTTTGGTAGAAAAAGCAAAAGAATTAGATTTCTTTGTTCACAAGCAAATAAGTCTTTGTTCTGATATTCATAAAAATGAATTTAGAAGAATTATATGTTTGGGAAAAACAAACCTGCCAATTCAAATTGAAAATTTATACATTTATGAATCTCAAAATATCTACACAAAAGAATACACCGAATTACTAAAACCATTTTTTTTAGCCTATTAATTCCCTATAAAATTGAAAAAAATTGGATTACTTTCAGATACACATGGTTTTTTAGACGAATCCATTTACAAGCATTTCGATTCTTGTGATGAAATTTGGCATGCAGGCGATTTTGGAGAAGGCGTAGCTGAGAAACTAGCCGACTTTAAACCCCTAAGAGGTGTTTACGGAAATATTGACGGAAAAGACATAAGAAATACTTTTCCTGAAAATCTATTTTTCAACTGCGAAAATGTATCTGTTTTTATGACGCACATTGGCGGCTATCCTGGTAAATATAATCCACGAATTAAAAACGAATTATACACTAAGCTACCCCAATTATTTATCACTGGACATTCCCACATCTTAAAAGTAATGTTTGATGACAAAATAAAATGTTTACACATAAACCCTGGAGCAGCAGGAAATTACGGATGGCACACCGTAAAAACTTTAACAAGGTTTATCATTTCTGAAGAAAAAATACATACCTTAGAGGTCATTGAAATAGGAAATAGATAACGTAAAAAATACACTAAGTACCCATGAAAGGCATCAAAACACTCGGACAATTTATTATTGAAAAGCAAGCAGATTTTTCTTACGCAAAAGGAGAATTATCAAGATTATTAAGAGATATAGGTATCGCTTCAAAAATTGTAAATAGAGAGGTAAACAAAGCTGGTCTAGCAGATATATTGGGAGATGCAGGTAGCACTAACATACAAGGCGAAGGACAAAAAAAATTAGATGTATTTGCTAACGAGCAATTTATATCCGCACTAAGCTCTGGAGGAGAATGTTGTATTGTAGCCACAGAAGAAGAAGACGATTTTGTGCGTATCGACTCTGCGGTTTCTCATGAAGCAAAATACATTGTGTGTATCGACCCATTAGATGGTTCTTCAAACATTGATTGCAATGTTGCTGTGGGAACTATTTTCTCTATTCTTCGCAGAAAATCTGTGGATGGATTGGCTACTTTAGCAGATGTTTTGCAGAAAGGAACCGAACAGGTAGCAGCTGGTTATGTGATTTACGGATCATCTACCATGTTGGTTTACACCACAGGAAAAGGTGTAAATGGTTTTACTTTAGACCCTTCAATTGGCGAATTTTGCCTTTCACATCCCGATATGAAAATACCTGAAAATGGAACGATTTATTCTATCAACGAAGGAAACTATGTGCATTTTCCAGAAGGTATAAAAAAATACATCAAATATGCTCAGGTAGAAGACACCGCTACCAAAAGACCATACACTTCTCGTTATATCGGTTCGATGGTTGCTGATATTCATCGTAATTTAATCAAAGGCGGTATTTACATGTACCCAACTACAGCAGCCTCTCCAAATGGAAAATTAAGACTTTTATATGAATGCAATCCAATGGCTTTTATCTTAGAACAAGCTGGAGGTAAAGCAACCGACGGACTGAATAGAATTATGGAAATTACCCCAACAGAATTGCATCAACGTTCTTCAATTATTATCGGTTCGACCAAAATGGTAGAAAAAGTAGAAGAATTTATGCGAGAGTTTTCGCCCGTAAAATCTTGTAATTAGGTGTTTTTTTTTGTGAGAATTTCATCTAGCGGTCACACCTAATCTTTTCTACAAAAAATTAAGAAAATGGAAAAAGAAACCATCACAAAATTAAACAAGCGCTTTGAAGAATATGCCTACGAGCAAGACGGCACAGAATATTGGTTGGCTCGTGAACTACAAGAACTTTTAGAATACACCCAATGGCGAAATTTTGAAAATGTTATTGAGAAAGCTAAAATAGCTTGCAAAAACTCTGGAAATGCAACTGCCGATCATTTTGCTGACGTCAGCAAAATGATAGAATTGGGCAAAGGAGGAAAACGTAAAGTAGAGGATATTATGCTTACCCGCTATGCCTGTTACCTAATAGCACAAAATGGCGACCCCAAGAAAGAGCAAATTGCTTTTGCCCAAAGTTATTTTGCCATTCAAACCCGAAAACAAGAATTATTAGAAGAGCGTATTCAATTGATGGAACGTTTGCAAGCTCGTGAAAAACTGATAGCAACCGAAACCGAACTGTCTAAAAATATCTACGAAAGAGGCGTTGATAATTCTGGTTTTGCAAGAATCAGAAGCAAAGGCGATTGGGCTATGTTTGGCGGTTACAATACCAGCGACATGAAACGCAAATTAGGTATAAAAGAAAACAGACCCTTAGCCGATTTTTTACCAACTATTACCATTACTGCCAAACAATTGGCAACAGAAATAACCAATTTTAACGTAAAGAAAGACAACCTCAAAGGCGAAGGAAATATAACCTCCGAACATATTAAGAATAACAAAGATGTAAGGTCACTATTAGGAAAAAGTGGCATTAAACCCGAAGAATTACCTGCAGAAGAAGACATTAAAAAACTAGAACGCAACGTAAAAACCTTAGACAAACAAATTGCTAAGAAAAATTTAAAAGGTAAAAAGGATACAGATAATACGTAAAAGGTATTTTTTTAGAAAAATTATTACAAGTCATCTTATGGAAAAATACGCTAGGTGTGGTAATAAGGTGGCTTAAAAACCAAAAAAACTGCATTTAAATAGTGTTTAAATGCAGTTTAAATTAAGGAATTGAATCTATACCTTTGTTCGTTTCTTCATAAACTAAGGCGTATAAGATTACTTGTTGGTGACAACACCAACAAGGGCGAAAAGCCAAGAATGGGAAGAAATGCCATCAACAATGTTATGGAACTCGACAATGAAATTGTATAAATATTACGATATTTTTTTGCTGGTGTAGTCCACTAGTGATTTTGCATATTCGGTTAGATTTAGATTTTGAAACGTTAATATTCCATTTTCAAAAACCAATTGTTTTTCCATATGATGAAATCCAAAATCTTTAGTGTTATCCCAAATGGTTGCCGTTTTTAACTGTGGCAAATAAGTAGCAAAATTTTTAAATGACTGCTCAAAGGATTTTTGAATTGATTTTCCTTCAGATGAGTGACCGCCCAACAGTTCCCTTTTATTTGCACGCTCTCTCAAGATATTTACATCCGCTACCCCAATAAAGTGGGCATTAAACTCGAAATTATTTTTATAATGGTGTAGATAGGTGTTGATTTGGCTTAACTGGTCGGTTGTGAAGTGAATCTGCATCATGAAGTCTTTGTTGCCCTGAATGCTGTCTTGTATTGCATTTTTAAGAGCATTAGCAAGATTCAAGTCATTTATTTTAGTTTTATCGTCAGCATAAAGCTGAATCATGAGTTTTAGTTTGTCGTGGTCAAAAAAATTAGATTCCTTTTGGTTGAGGTTATATAATTTATTTTCCATGAACGTGGACTTGCCCGCGGCCACAGCTCCAACTATGAATATAAATTTGTTCATTTTGTTTATTTGAAAATGGTAAGTTATAGCTATATATTTTTAAATGAAGTTTGGTCTGAACTATAATTATGTTTGGTATTAAAACAAACTACTTTTTGCGTTTTCGGTTTCAAAAAAAGTATCTATCGCCAAAGATTGTTTATTTTTCGAAGCCGCAACTGCCAACACATCACAGCGTTCATTTTCAGGATGATTGTTGTGTCCCTTTATCCAAATAAATTTGATTTGGTGTATTTTGTACTGTGCTAAAAATAAAAGCCACAAATCTTTATTTTTCTTATCCTTAAATCCCTTTTGTACCCAACCAAATACCCATTTTTTTTCTACCGAATCGACTACATATTTAGAGTCCGAATAAATCGTTACCTGTGATGGGTTTTTCAAAGCCTTCAAGCCTTCAATCACCGCCAACAGCTCCATTCGGTTGTTGGTGGTTAATCTAAATCCTCCACTCAGCTCTTTGTAATGCTCTCCTGCACGCAAAATAACACCATAACCACCAGGGCCAGGATTGCCACTTGCGGCGCCGTCTGTATAAATATTAATCATTTATTTAAGTAGATTTTGATAATTCACCTCATCAAAACCAATTAAGATAGCTTGACCATTTTTTACTAAAATAGGGCGTTTAATCGCACTCGTATTTTGAATTAAATACGCACTTGCTGCAATCGCTGAATTGATTTTTACTTGCTCCTCTTTTGCTAATTTCTTAAAAGTCAACCCACTTTTATTAATCACTTTTTCCCAACCAAAAACATCAAACCACTCATTTAATTTTTCAATTGAAATTCCTTTTTTCTTAAAATCGTGAAATTCAAAATCTAAATTATTTTCTTTCAACCACACTTGCGCTTTTTTCACTGTGTTACAGTTCGGAATACCGTATAAAATCATCATTTCTATCGCTTTTTTAAGCAAATTTATTCAATTAAAACAAAACAACCTAAGAATGTTTAAATTCTTAGGTTGTTTTACTTAAAAATAAGGAGAATTAAAATTTATAACTCAATGATAAATTATACATTCTACCTAATTGACTGAAATGATAACCATCGTAAGACATTTGCGCATAACGACCATTAAAAGTAATGTTGCTCATTTGTGTTTTTAATTTTGCTGGATCATTTACAATGGCTTGAGCCGAAGCACTCCCGTCAGCAACAATTTTAAAACTAGGCAGTACATCAAAAATGTTATTAATGTTTGCTGCAATGGTTACTTTACTGTTAAAATTATAATTAATTCCTAAATCTGTAACCAACTTAGTATCAAACTCAGTACTTAAACCTGGGTCTGAAAAATCAGCTTGTTTGAATTTTGTAGGACCAAAAACAGTGTTATTTAAAGAGAATCCAATCTTATTAATTTCGTAATCCGCTCCAATAATTGCTTTAAATATTGGTCTTGAAGTAAACATTAATGCTTCTTGCGTTGCGTTAAATACTGTTTGACCACCTAAAACAGGATTTTGACCAGATGTAAGCGCTGTTTCACCTGGCAAAATAGCAGCATTGGGTGTACCTAAATTTTTAATGCTTGTTGGATTCCTAACCGCTCCAACCAGTTTATTTTCTAGTGTATAATTTCCTGAAAAATTCAAACCTAATTTACCTCCTGCTAGCGCTATATTTCTATATGTAGCAACCAAGTCAATTCCCGACGTTTTAGTATCTAAAGCATTAACAAAGAAAGCCGATTCTCCAGATTTAATATACTTGTTAAAATTATCGCTGTTTGGATCTGTATCAAGTTTAGATTGAAAAGAAACTAAATTACCTAAAACAATTCTATCGTCCACAAGTATGTTATAATAATCCACCGTTAGATTAAAGTTTTTTGTTGGTTTAAAACCTATTCCTGTAGTAAAATTCACTGACTTTTCAGCCGTTAGTTTCGGAATATCATATAAATTTGCTGCAGTTGAAACATTATTAACAATACCTGTTATTGCAATTGCACCACCTTGAAACGTAGATTGCGACTTTTCTGTATAAATTTGGTGTAATGATGGCGCTCTAAATCCTGTTGACAATGAAGCTCTGATGTTCATTTTGTCGTCCATAAACTTATATCTTGAACTCAATTTCCAAACGGCAGCAGAACCAAAATCGCTGTAATTCTCAACTCTTGCTGTTCCGTTAATTAAAAAATCTTTCGTTACATCGTAGGCTATATCAAAGTAAGCACCCATATTATAACGGTTAAATTTCCCTGAATTTTCAGGTCTGTTTCCTTGAAATGAATCAGCTCCATTTCCATCATAAGACGCTACATCACCTGCCAAAATTTCAAAGTTTTCGGTTCTAAATTCAGACCCAAATCCAATGCTGATTTTTTTAGATAAAACTCTAGAAATGTCAATGTTACCTACAATATGATCAAACTTTGTTCCCCCTGGTTTGAAAGCAATAGGCGAACTAATTCCGTATTTAAAAGTTCCATCCGCATTTTTCGTACTGTTTTGTGAGTTGGTAATGTCATAAGTCTGTTCGTTACCCCCAAAAGTAATACTCGCATCGGTATTCCATTCGTTAACTTTAGATTTATATCCAAGAGTTCCGTTATAATCTTTCAAATTACCAATAAAAGTAGGTACATACCCCTCGTAAGAAGCCTCTGTACCATTACCATATAAATCTTTCAAATAA
>JAIEMU010000197.1 GCA_019751895.1 Sphingobacteriaceae bacterium
TATCCCCTTGGTGAAAATTTGCAAAGAAAATGGCACTGCAATGCGAATAGGTACAAATCACGGTTCGCTTTCAGATCGCATTATGAGCCATTATGGCGATACCCCGAGGGGAATGGTCGAGTCGGCGATGGAATTTATTCGCATGTGCGAAGACCAAAATTTCCACAACTTGGTTATTTCAATGAAATCAAGCAACACCCAAGTAATGGTTCAAGCCTACCGATTATTGGTCAAAACGATGGTCGCTGAAGGGATGAATTATCCTTTGCACTTAGGCGTTACCGAGGCTGGAGATGGTGAAGATGGACGTATAAAATCAGCTGTTGGCATTGGTACTTTACTTGCCGATGGATTGGGCGACACTATTCGAGTTTCGCTAACAGAAGACCCTGAATTTGAAGCGCCTGTAGCCAAAGCATTGGCAAGTAGATTTGAAAACAACACCTTTAAATCAAACCTAAAAACCGACTTAAAAGCAAATTACAACCCTTACGAATACAGCAGAAGAGTAAGCGAAGAAACCAGCCAAATTGGCGCCCATCAACACCCTATGGTGATGATAAATGGAAGTGCGGAAAACTTAAAAGACCCTTTCTTTTTAAATCAAATTGGCTACAATTACAGCGCAGGCTTAGACAAATACAACCTCAATGATTTGGCGGCCGACATCATTTATTTGGGCGATAAACTTCCCTCATTTTCATTTCCTGGAAATTTAAAACAAGTTTATAATTATCAGACTTGGTGCAATTTGAAAGACAAAAAAAATTGTTACCCTTTATTTTCAGCAAGTGAATTTGAGCAAGAAAGCCAAAAAGATGAAATACTAAATTTCATACAAATCGATAGCGATGATGATGCATTTTCAAATTTTGAACTCCTAAAAAACAAGAAAATCGTTGTTGTTTTAACAGGGAATCAAATGCAAAATCAAAGAGCATTTTTCATCTCCTTACAAGAAAAAAAGATTGAAGTTCCAGTAATTATTCACCGAAAATACACTGCAATTGATGCTGAAAGCTTAATGTTGAGTGCCGCCTCAGATTTTGGCGCTTTGCTTACCGATGGTTTTGGAGATGGTATTTGGCTGGAAGCTACCGCAGATTTAAGTTTAATTAACAAAACAAGTTTCGGTATTTTACAAGCCACAAGAACCCGAATTTCGAAAACAGAATACATTTCTTGTCCAAGTTGCGGACGTACTTTGTTTGATTTACAAGAAACAACGCAATACATTCGTTCAAAAACCGATCACCTAAAAGGGCTAAAAATAGCCATAATGGGTTGTATCGTAAATGGCCCTGGAGAAATGGCTGATGCCGATTACGGGTATGTAGGCACAGGCCCTGACAAAATCACTTTGTACCGAGGAAAAGAAGTGGTGAAAAAAAACGTACAAACAGCTTCAGCCCTAGACGAGTTGATAAACATTATCAAAGCCGATGGAAATTGGATAGCGCCCATCATTCAATAATTTAAAAACATTCTAAATTGGCTTAAATTACAGCTTAATGACAGTTTAACAATATAGGGTTGTTATTTTTGCGACTGTTAAAAAATGTAAATTTGGAATATTTAAAAGTTATTGCTTTCACGCACAAACATATAGACTTACAATCCATTGGTAAGTTGGTTATTTGCGATCAATCTTTAGATTCGCGATTAGCCAATATTCAATCAAAATTAGATGTAAAAGAGATATTTTACCTCGGCACTTGTAACCGAGTTGAATTTATTTTCACCTCAGCCGAAAGTATTGATTCAAATTTTATACGCCGTTTTTTAGTAGCTTTAGACATGGGATTGCCTGAAGAATACCTCAACACATTTATTGAAAATGTTTCTGTTTACGAAAGAAAAGAGGCTTTTAATCATTTACTCCGCACTTCTTGTTCATTAGAAAGTTTGGTAGTGGGCGAAAAAGAAATCCTTGCGCAATTGCGCAAAGCCTACAACAACAGCAAAGAAGCAGGTTTTACAGGCGATTACCTAAGGGTGGTGATGGAACGTGTGGTAAAAACCGCAAAAGAAGTTTATACACACACAAAAATATCTAAAAATCCAGTTTCAATTGTATCATTAGCTTATCGCAAACTAAGAGAATTAAATTTACCTAGCCACTCAAAAGTACTGATTATTGGCGCAGGCGAAACCAATCAATTGCTAGGCGAATATCTAAAAAAACATAAGTTCTTCAACTTTGCTATTTTCAACAGAAGCATAGAAAATGCAGAAAAACTAGCCACAAAATTAAATGGAGAAGCTTATAAACTTGCAGAATTAGAAAAATACAAAGGATATTTTGATGTCATCATTACCTGTACCGGTGCTACTGAAGCGGTATTGACAGAAGAAATTTACACTAAAATTTTGAACGGTGACACGTCGAAAAAAGTGATTTTAGATTTAGCAATTCCAAATGATACAGACTTAAATATTCTAAAAAATCATGCTGTACATTACATCGAAATCAATTCTCTAAAAGAAATTGCCCGAAAAAATATCGAAGAGCGTTACAAAGAATTGGCACATGCCGAAAAAATAATTGAAGAAAACATTAAAGAATTTAATTTAGTGTTGCGCCAAAGACGTATTGAGTTGGCAATGAGTGAAGTGCCTGAGAAAATCAAAGAAATAAAAAACACGGCCTTCAATGGTATTTTTGCCCAAGAAATTGAAGATTTAGACGACAACACCAAACTTCTTTTAGAGCGTGTGGTTGATTATATGGAAAAAAAATACATCAGCATACCGATGGTGATGGCAAAAGAAATCTTAACTAAAAATTGATTTTCTAAAACCAACATTCCTTTAAAAAACATTAAAAATATATACCCCAATATTGTGAAAAAAATAATTATCGGCACAAGAGGCAGCGATTTAGCACTTTGGCAAGCTAACCACACAAAAGATAGATTAAAAGCGCTTGGCGTTGATTCGGAACTTAAAATAATTAAAACACAAGGTGATAAAATTCTAAACCTTCGACTAGATAAATTGGAAGGAAAAGGTTTTTTCACCAAAGAATTGGAAGAAGAATTGCTAAATGGCACAATAGATTTGGCTGTGCATTCACACAAAGATTTACCCACCACCCACCCCGATGGATTGATTATTGCAGCCGTAACCGAACGAGAAGACCCTTCGGAATTGCTTTTGATTTTAAAAGATTGCGTGGATGTAACTCAAAAATTATCCTTAAAAAAAGGTGCAATGGTAGGCACTTCATCTAATCGACGAAAAGCACAACTTTTGGCCTTACGTAGCGATTTGAATGTGGAAGATTTAAGGGGAAATGTACCCACACGAATTCAAAAATTAAGAGATGAAAAATATGATGCTATCTTATTAGCAAAAGCTGGTGCAAATAGATTAAAAATAGATTTAAGTGAATTTCATGTAGAGGTAATCGACCCTTTGGAGTTGGTGCCTGCACCTGCGCAAGGTGCTTTAGCGATACAAATTAAAGAAAATAATCAAGAATTATTTAATATTTTACAAGCCTTAAACGATAAAGATACCGCTGAACAAATCAACTTAGAACGCAGTGTTTTGAATATTTTTCAAGGCGGTTGCCACATGCCTTTGGGTTGTTACTGCAAAAAAGAAAATGGCTATTTTGAAACATGGACTTCAAAAGCAGAAACAGATTTAGATTTTCCTGATAGAGTTTTTTTTAGAACAAAAACCACCGAAGGATTGGCTCAAAAAATTGTTTCAAAATTTGATTCAGATAGAAAATTGGCTTCAAAAGTATTTATATCAAGAGAAATTGGCGAACATAGCTATTTCAAAAAAGCCTTAGAAAAACACCAAATTGAAATTGATGGACGTTCGCTAATTCGTACTTTTCCAATTTTAACAAAAGCCGATTCAACGTATTTAAAAAATGTAAATTGGATATTTTTCAGCAGTAGAAATGCGGTAGATTATTTCTTTCAATTAAACCCTCAACTACCTGAAAACGTAGAATTTGGCGTGGTAGGCAGAGGTTCGCAAGAGGCTTTAAGAAAGTACGGACATTTATCTCAGTTTGTAGGCGATAGTGGCGATATGGTTGAAGTGGGTGGAAAATTTGCTGGTTTGGTGCACAACAAAACCGTTCTTTTCCCTAGAGCGCAAGATTCGTTACAGACCATTCAAAAATCAATGCACAGCTCAACTAAAATAATCGACTTACCTGTTTACGAAACCGTTGTAGCTGAAAACATCGACCGTAGTGATGCCGAAATATTGATTTTTACTAGTCCTTCAAATGTAGAAGCATATTTTGCTGAAAATTTATTAGAAGGCAATCAAAAAATAATAGCCATAGGAAACTCAACTGGTAAAAAAATTGGAGAGATGGGCATGAAGTACGAACTACCCTACTCGCCTGATGAAATTGGTTTGGCGGAAGCTGTTTTTGGTTTAGATGTTTAAGCAGTTATTTTTAAAAACGATAATTAAATAAAATAAAAATGATACACCGCCCACGCAGATTACGAAAAAATCCTATCGTTCGTGAAATGGTAGCTGAAACCCGATTGTCAAAAGATATGTTTATCTACCCTTACTTTGTGGTTCCAGGGCAAGGAATTGTAAAACCTATCGATTCGATGCCTGGTATCCATCATTTTTCGATTGATACCTTAATCAAAGACGTTGAAGAAGGACTAAAATTAGGATTAAACAAAATTATGCTTTTTGGTGTAGGCGAAGAAAAGAGCGAAAATGCGCACAATGCCTACAATCCAAATTCACTGGTAACTAATGCCATAAAAGAACTTAGAAAATCATTTGGAACAGATTTATACATCGTAACCGATGTTTGTGTTTGCTCCTACACGCCACATGGGCATTGTGGAGTTTTAAAAAACAACGAAGTTTTAAACGACGAAACCATCGACATCATTGTAAAAATGGCATTAAATCATGCGCAAGCAGGTGCCGATATGTTAGCACCATCCGATATGATGGATGGAAGAATTGGAGCGATTAGAAATGTGCTGGAAATTAATGGTTTTCACAATACCGCCATCATGGCACATGCCACAAAATTTGCCTCGGCTTATTATGGCCCTTTCAGAGATGCCGCCGATTGTGCCCCAAATAGTGGCGATAGAAAAGCCTATCAAATGGACTTTAGAAACCCAAATGAAGCTAGAACTGAAGCATTATTAGACGAAGCCGAAGGTGCTGATGTGTTGATGGTTAAACCTGCTTTGGCTTATTTAGATATCATAAGCGATTTAAAACAAAATTCTAATTTACCCATTGCTTGTTACAATGTATCGGGAGAATATGCGATGGTAAAAGCAGCTGCCGAACGTGGTTGGATAGACGAGCAAAAAGTAGTGATGGAAACGATGTACGCCTTCGCAAGAGCTGGAGCAAGCATTATTACCACCTATCATTTAAAAGATATGTTAAAAAACAATTGGATTTAAGCCAAAAATTTGATTACTTTAAAGAAAAAAACAATGTTAGACGGATTAAAAAAATTATTCTCAAGTACCCAAGAGGAAATGCCTGTAAGTACAGTTGGCAAACCTGATATTTCTAGAGAAAAATCGGCCGAATTGTATGAAAAATCAAAAACATACTTTCCTGGCGGTGTAAATTCACCCGTTAGAGCTTTCAAATCGGTTTATGGAACGCCCCTATTTATCAAAAAAGGAGATGGTTGCTTTATTTGGGATGCTGATGACAATAAATTTATAGATTTTTGTTGCAGTTGGGGACCTTTAATCTTAGGGCACAACAACCCTAAAATCAGAGAAAAAGTGAACGAAGTGATGCAAAACGGCATGAGTTTTGGCGCACCTACGGAATTAGAAAACGAACTTGCCGAATTAATTATAAAAAACAACAAATTCGTTGAAAAAATTCGTTTTACGAGCTCAGGCACCGAAGCCGTAATGTCGGCAATTCGATTGGCTAGAGGTTATACCAAAAAAGATAAAATCATCAAATTTGAAGGTTGCTACCATGGTCATTCCGATTCATTATTGGTAAAAGCAGGTTCAGGCTTAGTTACCTTTGGCGAAACTTCGTCGGCAGGTGTACCAAAAAGCTTTGCCGAGGAAACCATTGTGGTGCCATTAAACAATATCGAAGCTGTAAAAGATGCTTTCAACCAATTCAAAAACGAAGTTGCAGGGGTGATCATTGAAGGTGTGCCGGCAAACAACGGTTTATTGGTTCAAGATGAGGATTACATCAAACAACTTCGTCAGGTTTGTACCGAAAATGGCGCTTTGTTGATTTTTGACGAGGTAATTACAGGCTTTAGATTAGGATTTGAAGGAGCCGCATCGCATTACGACATCAAACCCGACATTGTGACCTATGGAAAAATAATTGGTGGTGGATTGCCTGTTGGAATGTATGGAGGTTCTGTCGAAATTATGCAAAACATTTCACCTGAAGGTGCTGTTTATCAAGCAGGAACATTATCTGGAAACCCAGTAGCTATGGCAGCAGGTATTGCTACCCTTACCGAACTTTTGAAATATGGTTTCTATAAAGATTTGAACGCAAAAGCAAAAGAATTTACAGATAGTATTCAGCATTTTGCAACGGCAAAAAATTATAAATTTAAAGTTTTCAATATAGGTTCAATTTTTTGGTTTGCATTTACTGAAAATGAATCTATCAAAACTTCAGAAGAAATTGATCCTTCAAGCATGGAGAAATTTAAAATCATGCACCGAGAGTTATTAAATAGAGGTATTTATTTAGGTCCATCGGGCTATGAAGTGGGATTTGTATCTTCTGCACATAGCAAAATAGAGTTAGAAAAAGCAAAAAGAGCCATTTTTGAAGCTTTAGACATTGTTTTTAAAAATAGATAAAATTGAAAAAATCAATTCTTATTTTTTATTTTCTACTGCTTTATGCAGTTTTAGAGATGTTTTGGTGGGGAACAGTTGTCATAAAACTAGAACCACAACGCATGGCAATGGTTATGGGCGAAGGTTCTGTGTTTATGTTTTTATTATTGGTGGGCGCTTATTTTATTCATGTTTCAATCAAAAAAGAAGACAAATTACAACAACAACAACAAAACTTTTTGCTTTCTGTAACCCACGAACTCAAATCGCCTTTGGCGGCGATAAAAATTTCTTTACAAACGATTTTAAAAAGAGAACTAGATAAAGATATTCAGAATAATTTATTGATAAAATCTTTAAAAGACATCGATAGACTTGATGATTTGGTAGAAAATATGCTTTTAGCTACCAAAATTGAAAACAAAACCTATTCATTTCCAAAAGAGAAGTTTAATTTTTCGGAATTGGTAACCGAAATCACCGACCGATTGCAAGTTCATTCTTGTGCAAACGAACAAGTGATTTCAAACAAGGTAAAAGATGATATTTTTGTGATTGGCGATCGCTTTGCCTTGTCATCGGTGGTTACAAATTTGGTAGAAAATGCGATTAAATATTCTGGACCATGTGCCGAGGTTGTTGTTTCTCTTTATAAAAATGAGGATAAAGTGATTTTTATGGTAAGCGACAAAGGCGTAGGCATCACAGATTCGGAAAAGATGCTTATTTTTGATAAATTTTACCGAGTAGGTAACGAAAATATAAGAAATACAAAAGGTACAGGCTTAGGCTTGTTTATTGTGAAAGAAGTATTGCAACACCACGATGCAGATATACAAGTGAAAGATAACCACCCGCAGGGGTCAATTTTTGAAATAACATTTAACGGATTATGACACAGAAAATGAAAATCCTTTTGGTAGAAGATGAAGAACATTTATTGGAAGCCATTAAACTAAACCTCGAACTTGAGGGGTATAAAGTTCATGCCGTTAAAGACGGTAAAACAGCGTTGAAAGTTTTCAAAGAAGAGCGCTTCAACCTTGTTATTTTAGATGTAATGCTTCCTGAAATGGATGGTTTCCAAGTGTGTGAAACCATTCGATTAGAAAATGTAGAAACACCTATCCTATTTCTTACCGCCAAAAACACGAACGAAGACCGTGTGAAAGGTTTGAAAAAAGGCGCAGATGACTATTTAACCAAGCCTTTCAATTTAGAAGAACTCATTCTTAGGGTAGCTGTTTTGGTAAAAAGAAGTTTAAAAGCTGATGAACTTAAAGAGCTAAATTCATATCGAATTGGCGATAAAACCATTTATTTTAATTCATTTGAATTGAAACTAGACGATGGAACGGTAATCGCTTTAACTAAAAAAGAAACGATGCTATTGAAACTTTTGGTTGAACGCAGAAATGAAGCCGTTTCTCGTGAACAAATTCTGGAAACTGTTTGGAACTATGACGTTTATCCATCCACAAGAACGATAGATAATTTTATACTTACCTTTAGAAAATATTTTGAAAAAGACCAAAAACACCCGATTTATTTTCATTCAATTAGAGGTGTAGGTTACAAATTTACAGACACAGGTAGCTAATGTACAATTCTTTAGTTCGCTATATTTTTCTTCTCATATTTGGCTCTACTGGCTTACTTTTTGTATATCTCACGAAATACGAATTGGCATCGGTGGCTGGATTTACCTTTTGTTTTGTATTGTGGAGCCATTTCAAACATGGTTCTGTTTTATTGGCGTCCAAGCATTTTAAAAATGGGGATTATGCAAAAACAGAAAAATTATTAAATGAAGTTTCTAGTCCTGACCGTTTAAGCAAAAATAGACGAGGATACTATGAATTTATGAAGGGGAATATTGCCTTAAAAAAAGAGTTGTTTAATGATGCAGAAACACATTTTCAAATTGCAAGTCGCTTTCCTGTAGGGAATAAAAACGATAAAGCTTATGTTTTGATACATTTAGCAAATCTCGCCTTGCGAAAAAAAGACAAAGAAAGAGCTGCTGCTTACAGCAACCGAGCAAAAGAACTAACAAAAAGTGCTAGAGCACAAGAAATAATAAATAAAATAGAAATAGAAATATCAAAAATAGATTAACAAAATGAACAACAACTTATTTTTAGACGCTGCTTTTTGCAAACAAACCGAACGCCCACCTGTATGGATGATGCGTCAGGCAGGTAGATTTATGCCTCAATACTGGGAAATTAAAAACAAATATTCTTTCCTAGAAATGTGTAAAACGCCAGAAATTGCAGCCGATGTAACGATGTTGCCTGTTGATTTATTAGACATTGATGCAGCCATTTTATTTTGCGATATTTTGGTAACTGGCGAAGCAATGGGTGGAGATTTGAGTTTTACACAAGGAGTAGGTCCAAAATTTGCAAATCCTGTGAGAAATTTACAAGACATCGAAAAATTAGAAACCGATGTTTTGCATAAATTGCAATATGTAGCCGATGCGATTAAAGTAATTCAACAACGATTGAACGGAAGAATTCCTCTAATTGGTTTTGCTGGTGCTCCATTTACCGTGATGAGTTATTTAATTGAAGGTGGTTCATCAAAAGATTTCAAGCTTACTAAATTATTTATTCACAACCACCCAGAATTGGCGCATAAATTATTAGCTAAAATAGCAAAAGTAACCACTGATTATTTAAATCTACAAATTGAGGCGGGTGTAAATGCTTTGCAAATTTTCGATAGCTGGGCTTTGGCGCTTTCATGGAACGATTATCAAGAATTTTCGCATCAATACATTCAACAAATCATATCTAATTTAAACCGAACCAACATACCTGTAATTTCTTTCTGTAAAGGAAGTTCTGTTTTTGCACCAATAATGGCACAAGCAAAACCTGATGTAATTTCTGTAGATTGGAACGCAGATTTATTAAATATTAAACAAATTTTACCGAAAAATATTGCTGTTCAAGGAAATTTAGACCCTCACATTTTATATGCCGACAAAGCGGTAATCAAAAAACATATTCATCAATTGTTTGAGCGTATGCGTGGTACAGAAGGTTTTATATTTAATTTAGGTCACGGCATTATGCCCGACATTCCTTTCGATAACGTAAAATATGCAATCGATGTTGTAAAAGAATTTAGATACTAAATGCAATATTATCAATACATATTAGCTGTACACATCATTTTTATGGTGAGTTGGATGGCAGGTTTATTTTACGGAGTTCGTTTGTTTATATACCACACCGAAGCCAACGATAAACCTGAAATTGAAAGAAATATTCTACAAAAAGAATATGCTAAAATTACAGCTCGATTATGGAACATCATTACTATACCTGCAATGGCGCTAACCGTTGTTGCAGGTGTAACAATGTTGATTATCAACCCCTATTTATTACAAATGCCTTGGATGCACGTCAAACTGAGTTTTGTTGTTTTACTCCTGGCTTACCATTTCATTTGTCAAAATTTGATGAAAAAATTGAGAAATGGAATTTTCAAATACACTTCTAACCAATTGCGCTTGTGGAATGAAGTGGCAACTATTTTGTTGGTAGCCATCGTTTTTACGGTGATGCTCAAAAGTGCAATAGATTGGGCTTTTGGATTAATTGGCTTAATGATATTTTCTGCGGTAATTATGATTGCCGTTAAAATATATAAACATTACAGAGAACACAACTCAAATTCTACACATTAATTTTATCTCAACAAAAAATAAAAACTCTTATTATCAGTTACTTAGAAATAATTGTAAAAATATTTCTTATCCCTTGCAACTTTTCTACTGTTGTTTACATCTATACTACAACAAATGAAAATAACCCCACTTTATACATTAAACGAATTGCTTGAAGGCTGCAAAGCCAACAAAAGGCACATGCAGGAATTGTTGTATAAACAAACTGCGCCAAAAATGTTGGCAATTTGTATGCGTTATGCAAAAGACAACATGGAAGCAGAAGATGTGTTACAAATGGGTTACATAAAAATTTTTAATAAAATAAACGAATACCGTGGTGAAGGCTCATTTGAAGGCTGGATGCGTAAAACAATGGTAAATACTGCGATAGAAAGTTACCGCAAAAACTTAAAAAACTTAAAGTTGGTGGATATCGACGAAGCTTATGATCAACCCTCTACCGCATTCGACTTCAGTAACTTTGAAATGAAACAATTGCTTAAATTGATACAAAACTTAGCCGAAGGGTATCGTTTGGTGTTCAATATGTATGTTATAGAAGGATTTTCACATAAAGAAATCGCACGTGAA
>JAIEMU010000033.1 GCA_019751895.1 Sphingobacteriaceae bacterium
ATTATTTCAAAATAGCGTTTACTGATTAAAAGTAAACGCTATTTTTTTTTACAAATACCTCTTTTTTAAAATATAATTATTTTATATTTGCACAACACAATTCAATTGTCTACAATTGTAAAATCAACTCTCACTTGTTTATCATAAAAAATTCAGTTCCTTAAAAACTATTTTTTTATTCATATACATCAATTTTAAAACAAAGAATCCAACGATTAAATGTTTAACAAAACAGAATTAACTGAAAAGCTAACCGCCGATTTGCGTGAAATAGCTTTAAATTTAGGTATAGAAAATACCGAAAGCTTACGAAAAGCTGAATTAATCCAACAAATTATTTCAAAAGAAAGCACCAACACACCCGAAATTCCTTTGAACGAAGTGAAAGAAACGAAAGCACCTAAAAAAAGAGCCCGTATCAGTGTTAATGCTGAGAAAAAAGATATTCCAAATACTTTGTTCGACACAAATATTCAAGAAGTAGAAAATACTTCAAAAATTGAAATTGTGGAAGAAAAAGTAACCGAAATAACCCCAATTAAGGAGCCTGTTGCTGTGCAAAAAAGCGAAAACAAACCGCACAAAGCACACGAAAACAAAACACATACCTCAAAAGAAGACAAGGTAAATGTTGTAAAAGAAAATAAGGAAAACCCTGCAAAAGAAGAAAACAAAACGCAGAAAAAACCGAACAGTCACAAACAAAACGAAAACAGTTATTCTAATTTAGACTTTGAAAACACCATCACCAACGAAGGTGTTTTGGAAATCATGCCCGATGGATATGGTTTTTTAAGGTCCGCAGATTACAATTACCTTTCTTCGCCAGATGATATTTATGTTTCTCAGTCGCAAATTAAATTATTTGGTTTAAAAACTGGAGACACTGTAAATGGAAGCATCCGACCACCAAAAGAAGGTGAAAAGTATTTTCCTTTGATAAAAGTAATTTCAATCAATGGCCGTATTCCTGCCGATGTAAGAGATCGTGTTCCCTTCGATTATTTAACGCCCCTATTTCCTACCGAAAAATTAAATCTTTTTACGGACGCAAGCAACCATTCTACTCGTATTATGGATTTGTTTACCCCAATAGGAAAAGGACAACGTGGTTTGATTGTGGCGCAGCCAAAAACAGGTAAAACAAACCTTTTGAAAGAAGTGGCTAATGCCATCGCAAAAAACCACCCTGAAGTTTATTTAATCATTTTATTAATAGATGAACGTCCTGAAGAGGTAACCGATATGGCCCGTAGTGTAAGAGCCGAAGTGGTTTCTTCTACCTTTGACGAACCTGCCGAAAGACACGTAAAAATTGCAAACATTGTGTTAGAAAAAGCCAAAAGATTGGTTGAATGTGGTCACGATGTAGTTATTTTACTTGACTCAATCACTAGATTAGCAAGAGCTTACAACACTACCGCTCCAGCTTCCGGGAAAATATTATCAGGTGGTGTGGATGCCAATGCTTTGCACAAACCAAAACGCTTTTTTGGTGCAGCTCGTAACATCGAAAAAGGTGGTTCATTAACTATTTTAGCTACTGCATTGACTGAAACAGGTTCTAAAATGGACGAAGTAATCTTCGAAGAATTTAAAGGAACGGGTAATATGGAGTTGCAATTAGACAGAAAATTAGCCAACAAACGTATCTTCCCTGCTATTGACATCACGGCTTCAAGTACCCGAAGAGATGATTTATTGTTAGATAGAGAAACCCTGCAACGCATTTGGGTATTGAGAAATCACTTGGCAGATATGAATGCGCAAGAAGCAATGGAATTGGTGCAAGCACAAATTAAAGGCACCAAAAGCAACGAAGAATTTTTGGTTTCAATGAATGGATAATTGAGTATTTAGATGAAAAAACATATTCCTAATGCCATCACTTGCGCTAATTTATTTTCAGGATGTATTGCCGTTGTATTTGCATTTAATGGCGATTTAAAAACGGCTGCCTATTTGGTTTTATTGGCAGGGATTTTCGATTTTTTTGATGGTTTAGTAGCAAGAGCGCTAAATGTAAAATCAGAAATTGGCAAACAATTAGATTCTTTGGCAGATATGGTAAGTTTTGGTTTTGTACCAGGTGTGGTGCTATATCAATTATTTCTACAAAGTGATGCTAACATTCCTTACTTAGCCTATTTTGGTTTTTTAGTCACTATTTTTTCAGCATTGAGGTTAGCAAAATTCAATATCGACACCCGACAAACCGAAGATTTTATAGGTCTAAACACGCCAATGAATACCTTGGTAATTGTTTCTTTGCCTTTTATCAAAGAGCAATATCCAGCTTTAATTCAAAATTCAATTTTACTAGCCGTAGTAACTGTTTTATTATCAATGCTATTGGTTAGCGAAATAAAAATATTTTCTTTCAAACTTAGCAAGCTCAGTTGGGAAGCAAATAAATATAAATTCATTTTCCTTATTTTATCGTTACTATTAATCTGTTTTCTTAAATTTGTGGCAACGCCATTTATTTTGGTTTTATACATTAGTTTATCGATTTTACATTTTAAAAAAACAACATGAAATTTATTGCAGAAATAGATGTAATGCCTAAAAAAGAAATTTTAGACCCACAAGGTAAAGCCGTAACGGGCAGCATGAAAAACATTGGATTGACCGAAATTGAAAATGTGAGAATCGGCAAACACATCACCTTAGAAATTGAAGCCGCAAACGAAAGTATTGCCAAAGAAAAAGTAGATACCGCTTGTCAAAAATTATTAGCCAACCTAATTATGGAAAGCTATAGCTTTGTAGTAAAAGCCGTTTAATACAAACTAAAATAGATTATCGGATAGATTAATAACCTCAGCGGAATTGAACTGCTGTTTATTAATTTATCCGATTTTTTTTATTCCACATTCACCATCACTTTAAACAAATCAGCCATAGAAGTGAAGTATTTGTTTTCTAAAGCAATTTTATTCAATTGTGCGCTTACCAAGTTATTTTCTCTTGTATTAACCAAAAACATAGAGCTTTCACCAATCATAAACAAGCGTTCTTCAGATTTTAGCATAAGCAAATTACTTTCAGCAAGATTGCTTACCATTTTAAGTTGTTTTTTATACGATTCAATCTCTATTCTTTGAGCAGTTACTTTATTCGTTAACTGTAATTTTTCTAAAGCCAGCAAACTTTTTGATTCTTGAATTTTAAGCTGTGCTAACTTCACTCCTGCTCTTTCTTTTCGTAAAAAAATAGGCATACTAAAGTTGATTGCTATTTTATAATCCTCAAAACGAAAATTATTGAAATAATTAGGCTCTGCAATGTAATTATAACCTAAATCAATTTTAGGTAACAATAAATTTGATTTCAATTTTTTATCAATCGTAAGCATTTCGATTTTATTTTGCCAAGCATTAATTTTAGGATGTCTGCTGACAAAATCACCCTCTTCAAACAATTGATTTATTTTTAAAGTAGCTTCAATGTTTTGTTCTAAATTATTTTCAGGAATCATTTCAGGTGCAATTTCCATCGGAATATTATCATCCAGCCATAAGAAATTTGACAGTTCTAACCTTGCTTTATTTAATTTTAATTTCGAATCCTCTACACTTAACAGTCTATTTTGCAAAGCTATACCAACTTCCACACTATCAATTGCAGGTTTATCTCCTTGTTTAATTAAATTTCTTACGCCTTCAAAACGGGTTTTTGCATTGGTCAAATAATTTTGATACAGAACCAATTCACCATGCGTTTTTTTCCAATTGTAATAGCTGATGGCGGCTTGATATAAAACCTGAATGGCTTCAATTTTACGTTCGGCATCACTAAGTTTCAACTGAATTTTAGCTTTTTGCAAATCCGCCATTCTGCTGTTAATTAGCAAACCTTGTCCCAATGGGATATTTATACCAAATGCTGCTAAACCACCGCTAGGCAACCCATTTTCAGGATTCAAATTGTATCCCTGACTTTGGTCTAAACCAGCTTTAAATTCTATTCCATACCAAGTTGGAATTTTAAAAGAACTATTCAACATCGAATAGTAATTTTTATTTTTAAACTGCTTAGTGTCAAAATCTACGCCAATTTTAGGATCAAAAGCGCCTCTTGCCATCATCAAATTGGCTTGAGCTTTGTTTATTTCCAATTGCGCATTCTTCACCAATGGGTGATTTTTTTTCACATAGCCCAAAAACTCATTAAATGTAAACTCATTAGAAAGGGTATTCTGAGCAAATGATTGTACAGAAAGAAAGCTTAACAGCAAGAAAATTTTTCTCATTATTTTTTCTCCTTTGTTTTTTTAACGTTGCTTTTGTAATAATCAGGAGGGAATCCATTCATCACTCGCCACATTTCAAACCAAATAGGAACATTATTTAACAACGCAATCGTCTGAGCACCTGCACCAATACTCAATTGCTTAGGCCAAGGAGCTTCGTCTTTATCAGGCGCTATTAAAATTCTGTATTTGCCATTGTCACTGATGAAGTTTTCGATAGAAACAATACGTCCTCCAAAAGTTCCATAAGAAATATCTGGCCATCCCGAAAAAACGATGGTAGGCCAACCATCAAACCAAACCCTTACTTTTTCACCTCTGTTCAACAATGGCAAATCAATGGGATTTACATAGGTTTCAACCGCTAAATCATATTTAGATGGCATAATACTCACAAGAGGCACACCTTCTTTTATATTTTCACCTATTCCAGTTTGTAAAGTTCTGTTTACATAGCCACTTTGTGGCGCTTTGATGTAATACATGCCATTGCGCAAACTATAATTAATGTACTGATTTTCAAGTTTATTTACCTGCGCTTCGGTATCAAATTGACTACTTAATGCCGAAAGTTGATCGCTCTGCGATTTGGCTAATTTATCCGCATATTCAGCTTTAATTCTGTTTACCTCTAAAGCTGCATTCAAGTATTCATTTTTGCTACCTAATAATTTGTTTTCTTGAGTAATTAACTTTGCTTCAACTTCTTGCAATTTATTTTTCTTCTCCTCTACATCAGACAATGGCTTTAAACCTTCCTTATGCAATTGTGTAGAACGATGAAATTGTGTATTGGCAATTTTCAATTGTGTTTTTACGGCTACCAAATCCATGCTGTCGCTTTTTACTTTCAAAACCGATTGCTTAATCTTGTTTTTAGCTTGCTCAAGCTTTAAATTCCTTTCTCTTTCTACGGCCACCATTTGATTAGAAAGTGTATTTACTTTCGCTCCATAAGATTTTAAGGATTGTTTTTTGGCTTCCACTTGATTTTTGGTATTGGCTACCAAATTAGGATCTAGGTAATCTTCTTTTATCTCAGAAATAAACAAAATAGTATCTCCTTTGTTCACAAAATCGCCCTCTTGAACATACCATTTTTCTATTCTACCAGAAATGATACTTTGAATGGTTTGCGGTTTTTGACTTGGTTTTAAAGTGGTTACAAAACCAGAACCCGGAATATTTTGTGTCCAAGGCAAAAACAGAACAATAGCTGCAATGATAGAAACGAATAAAAAAATTCTATTCAATATTTTGTAATGTGGGCGATTGCTTAAACTTTGTACAGTTTTAAATTTTTCTAAAAAACGATTAGAAAAATTATTCCCATTACTTGATATATTTAACATAGTTGTAAATTACTTTTTAGTGTCAGAAATGATTTTACCTTTTTCCATTTTAATAACTCGATTACAATTGTTTTTCCAATAAGAATTTTTAGAAGAAACAACTACCGTCCAATTATTTTGCTTGTTACATATAAAATCTATTACTTTATTTGCTACTTCTTCATCCATTTCATCGGTTGCATTTTCATAAAAAAGAATTTTAGGCTGATGAATAATACTTCTTGCTAGCAATATTTTTTGTGCGTTAGAAGCCGTCAACTGCCTTCCTTCAGGATAAAGACGGGTATTTAAGCCTTCAGGCAATAATCTAATGTAATCTCCTAAACCAACTGCTTCAATTGCCCAACTCAATTTTTCTTCTGAAATTTTAGCATCATTGAAAGTTATATTTTCTAAAATAGAACCTTCAAAAGGCGCCTCTCCTTTTATAATTGTCCCTAAATGATTTACAAACTGCTTCACATCTAGTTTTTTATAACTGTCGTCGTTAATATAAAAAACGCCATTCGTGGGGGTTAAAATCCCAGAAAGCAACCTGATTAAAGTTGATTTTCCTGAGCCATTTTCGCCTTCTAAAAATATTTTTTCGCCTTGCTCAATTTTTAATTTTGGAATTTCAAATACCGAGTTAGATTCAGGAAATGAAAATTCAATTCCATCCGTTTCTAAAGTAATCTTATCATAATTTTTAGGTGTGTAATTGGCAACCTCATTTAAACTTAAATCGGTAATTTGTCCAATTTTTTCAACAGCAGTAAGTACATCGTATAAAGTCTCCAAACCTACAATTATTTTCTCTACTGAATTGATAACCAATAAAATAATAATTTCAGCCGCTACAAACTGTCCTATATTCATTTGTTGACTAATCACAAAATAGCCACCAATTAACAACAAGCTAGCTGTTATGATAATTTTAAAAGCGATAAGCTGAATAAATTGTTTTTTGATTACACCAAAATGTTTTTCTCTATAATTTAAATATTCAGAAACCAGTAAATCATTTTTATTTAAAGAAAAATCAAATGTTTTATCTTTACCAAAACTAAAACTATTTCTAGCTAATTCCTGCAACCAACTGGCTACTTTATACTTATATTTTGATTCTTTCATACTAGTTTCTAAACCACTGTTGTACGAATACTTAAATATAATAAACAAAAGCGTTGCCAATAAAAACCCGAAAACAATAAAAAACGGATGATAAAGAGATAAAAGTATAATACCGAAGGTAATTTGCAGTAAGGCAGCAGAAAAATCAATCAACAATTTAGAAGTTCCTTTTTGAATGGTTAGCGTATCAAAAAAGCAATTTGCCAATTCAGGCGGATATTTGTTGTATAAATCTTCAAACTTAATTTTCGGCAAACGGGTTGCAAATTCAAAAGACGAGCGAATGAAAAGTTTTTGTTGTAAATTTTCAGTAATTCGCAATTGCATCAACGACAAAACACCGCCCAAACCAACGCCAAAAACCACCACAAAAACAAGCACAATCCAAGAAGCACTTACCCTACCCGATTGTATAAAATTGATGATGGTTTGAATACCTAAAGGCAATGTCAAACTAATTAAACCAGCAAAAATTGCGTATAATAATATTTGATAAACATCTTTTTTATCTAAACTTAATAATTTATAAAATCTTTTTAATGGAGGCATATTTTGGTTATTTTACAAAAACAAAACTAATCAAAACTTGTGCAATACATACGCTTCATTATAATTTTGATTTTTCAATGACTATTTAGAATTATTTTTATTCTACACTTTTAAAACTTCTAAATCATCTTTTAAATTATCTAATAATTCAGAAACACTAACTTTAAGTTGTGGATGTATATAATGAGGTGCAATTTCTTGTAAAGGCATCAACACAAATTTTCGTTGATGTAAAAAAGGATGAGGAACTTGCAAAACGTCTTTTAAATCAATAATTTGATCACCATAAAATATCAAATCAATATCAATCACACGTTCGCCCCACTTTTCTTTCCTTATCCTTCCCAAATCCGATTCGATTTTCAAAATAGCCTTCAATACTTCAATTGCCGATAAATTAGTCTCTACTCCTATGGCTTGATTTAAAAAATCAGGTTGATTTTCTTTTCCCCAAGCTGCCGTTTGATAAAAACTCGATTGTGCAAAAACAATTCCGACACGTTCTTTAATCAGCGCAACTGCATCGTTCAAATACTTTTCACGTTCACCAATGTTACCTCCTAGTAACAAATAAATTTTTATGTACTCTAATTCCAAAAGCCTTATCAATTTTAATATATTTGGCAAAATAACGCTTAACTCTCAATTATGAAAGATTTTTTTAAATATGTTTTAGCTACCATGGTTGGAATTGTACTTTCCAGCATTGTTATGGTATTGGTATCGATAATTTTTATCGTAAGTTTAGTTGCTATTTTTAGTGACGATAAGGAAACACAGGTGTCTGAAAATTCGGTTTTACACCTCAATTTAGACCAAAGCATAACAGAACGAACGCCCGAAAACTCACTCAAAGGCTTACCTTTTATGGACGATGAAGAATCGAAAAGCATTGGTTTTTTGGATGTAATAAAATCTTTGCAAAAGGCAAAAACAGACCCCAATATCAAATGCGTATATCTAACCGTAAGTAATCCAAACGCAGGATTTGCAACTTTAAGAGAGGTAAGAAATGCCCTTTTAGACTTCAAAAAAAGCCATAAAAAAATCATCGCTTATAGTGAAGTTTATACACAAAGCGCCTATTATTTAGCTTCAACTGCCGACAAAGTCTATCTTAATCCAGAAGGTATGTTGGAGTTTAAAGGTTTCAACTCTCAAATTATATTTTTCAAAGGTGCATTAGATAAATTAGGAATCGAAGCACAAGTTATCCGAGTAGGAAATTTTAAAAGTGCGGTTGAACCATTTGTCAACACCAAAATGAGTGAAGCAAACAAAAAACAAGTAAGTGTTTATTTACAAGGTCTTTACAAAGTATTTCTAAATGACATTTCAGAAACTCGAAATATAAATTATCAAACTTTATTTGCAATTGCCAATAATCTAAAAATTCAACAACCTAAAGATGCCTTACATGCTAAAATGATTGATGGTTTGAGGTATAAAGACGAAATTTTAGACGAATTGAGAAGACTGAGCAATACGCCAAGCAAAGAAAAAATCAACACAACCTCTATCAATGAATATGCCAATACGCTAAATAATCATTCGTCAGAAAAAGATAAAATTGCTATTATTTATGCCAATGGAAGCATTTCTGGAGGTGAAGGTTCGGATGAAGAAATTGGTTCGGAAAGAATTTCAAGAGCCATCCGCAAAGCGAGAGAAGATAAAAACATAAAAGCTATCGTTTTGCGAGTGAACTCACCTGGTGGAAGCGCTTTGGCTTCAGACGTAATATGGAGAGAAATTGTTTTAGCAAAAAAGAACAAACCTGTAATTGCCTCTTTTGGCGATGTGGCTGCATCGGGAGGTTATTACATTGCTTGCGCTGCCGACAGTATTATTGTGCAACCCAACACGATTACGGGATCGATTGGCGTATTTGGTATCATTCCTAATTTTCAAAATTTATTAAACAACAAATTAGGCATCACTTTTGATGGTGTAAAAACTGGAATGTATGCGGATATTATGAGTTTAAATCGTCCGATGACTGCGGGAGAACGAATGATTATCCAAAATGGCGTAAATCGAATTTACGATGGTTTTATTAGTAGAGTTGCCGATGGAAGAAAAAAATCAAAAAAATATATTGATGGCATTGGAGGCGGTAGAGTTTGGGTGGGTACAGATGCTGTAAAAATAGGCTTAGCCGACAAATTGGGTAGTTTTAACGACGCTATTCTTTCGGCAGCAAAGAAAGCAAATTTAAAAAATTACAAAGTAGTTGAATATCCTGAAAAAATAGACTTTTTAAAATCACTTTTAGAAGAAACCACCAACAAAGTGAGTGTGTATTACGCACAAAAAGAATTAGGAGACAACTATTTGTTGTACAAAAAAATAAAAGAAGCTAGTAAATTTTCAGGCATACAAGCCAAAATGGAATACGACCTCAACATTAATTAAATTATAGTGACCGAAAAAGAACAATTATTCAAACAAGTTTTTGATAGTAATTCTAAGAAAATTTACAATCTATGTTTTGGTTATTCTGGCGATCCAGATGTAGCGAACGACCTTTTGCAGGAAACTTTTTTAAAAGTTTGGCAAAACTTAGATAAATTTAGAAACAAATCATTGATTTCAACATGGATTTATCGCATTGCGGTAAATACTTGTTTAACTTATTTACGGGTAGAAAAAAGATTGCCTAAGGACGAACTTTCGGACAACATCATAGAAAATAAGGCAGAAGAATATTCAGAAAAAAATGAGCAAATCGCATTGCTTTATAAATCTATCTCAAAATTAGAGGAAAACGATCGGCTAATCATCACCATGGTTTTGGACGAGTTGCCGTACAACGAAATTGCAGAAATTTCAGGTATTAGTGAAGGAAATTTAAGGGTAAAAATTCATCGTATTAAACAAAAACTAACCGAATTATACAATCAATATGCAAAACTTTAACCACATAGAATCACTTTGGGCAGAACATTCGGTTGAACTAAAAATATCTGCCGATGAAATGTTGAAACAGGTTAAAAAAGATGTAAATCACATCAAAACAAAATCTATTTTAAATATTCTTGGAATGGTAGCCTCATTTTTAACCATTAATTTGGTTTGGATTTATATACCAGCCGAATATATTAGCACCCATATTGGGATGAGTATCATTTTAATTACCATCGGTGTGTATTTAGGAATTTTATACAAACACCACCGCATGATTTCAAAAACTGATTATACCATGTACCCAAACCAATATTTAAACACGTTGAAAAATTACCAATTGATTCGTTTTAAATTGTATAACCGTATGTTTTGGATTTACACCGTGTTTCTTTCTATCGGTTTGCTATTGTACTTTATCGAAATATTCGAACATTTCAGTTTCCTGCAAAAAACAATAACGCTTTCATTTACATTTATTTGGATACTTTATTGTTCTACAATTTTAAGAACAAAAGTAATGAACCGTGAAAAAGAAAGAATAAACTTGTTGATTGAAAAGCTAGAAAGAATAAGCAATCAATTTAAAGATTAGTTTTTAAAGGCTTTGGGCAATGACATAACCACTTGCCCAAGCCCATTGAAAATTATAACCACCCAACCAGCCTGTCACATCTACGCATTCGCCACCAAAATACAAGCCTGGTATTTTTTTTACTTCCAAAGTTTTAGATGAAAGCTCGTTGGTATCAATGCCTCCCCTCATAACTTCTGCTTTATCATAACCTTTATCGCCAGCGGGCTTTACTTTAAAATAGTGAATGGTTTCGTTCAATAATTCCAATTCTTGTTTAGTTAAACTAGCTACTGTTTTTTGCAACGGCAAATAAAATCCAAGTGCATCG
>JAIEMU010000176.1 GCA_019751895.1 Sphingobacteriaceae bacterium
TCTTAAATTAAATTTAGAACAAGTTGATGGTTTGGCGCGTTGTAATCAGTGTGGAACGAGCTTTAGTTTGCTTAATCTATATGATCCATGTCCGAACTGTGGCGCATTTAGTGATTATGTGATTGAACATGGGCGCGAGTTATTGGTTAAATCATTTAGCTTAAATAGTTAAGTCTAATAATTAGCTGATTAAATTCATGATCGAAGTTAGAGGCTAGTTAGATGGTTAGAAGTTATCTTTAAAATTAATTAACCCCGCGAACAAACATTCTTTACGGGGCTATGGTTAATAGGACTGTAGCTGATTTAGTCTGCTTTGGCTGGTTCCCATAATTCAACTTTATTACCTTCTGGGTCTAAAATCCACGCAAATTTACCTTGTTCTTGAGTTTGAATTTCACTGATAGCAAGATTTTGTTGTTGTAGATTTTTAACTAATTCGGCTAAATCATCAACTACGAAATTTAGCATAAAATTTTGGGTGCTCGGAGCAAAATAGTCAGTTTGTTCTTCCATTGGAGCCCAAAGATTATATGCATTTGCATTTAAAACGGGTAAATTTTGCCATGGGAAAACCGCACCACCCCATTCAAGTGTGTCGAGACCAAGATATTGTTTGTACCAGCTCGCTAATTCAAGTGGCGATTTAGCTTTAAAAAAGATACCGCCGAGTCCAATTATTTTTGCCATCTTGTGGATCCTTATAAAGTTATTTTAGCCATTCTAGCATAATTCTAAACAATAAATAAGTTAAGATGTCAATGAAATGTAAGTTTTAAGGTAAGTGGTATTGGCAAATAGGCATGGTTATTAAAATTGAGTAAATTAATGATCTAAATAGTCTAGTATTACTAGATTATTTGAGGATATTAATAAAAATCTGATTAAGATGAAAGCTATGATTTCAGATCTTGGTTTTAAGGTTGATGTTAAAGATTCTGATTCTGTTTTAAAGATTATGGTTATGAGTAGACAAACTGGCGCCGAAATAAAGATAGAGCCAAACTATGTTATGCGAATGGCACTTTATCCTAATTTAACCATGTGTTTATGTCAAAATGCTGTATCAAATTTTAATATGGAGTATGAGATCAGGACATTATCAAAAGCTGATCTATATGCTGGTAAAATTGCTGCTGCATTATCAAGGCGTCATCCAAGAGATTTATTTGATGTAAAACAATTTATAATGCAAGGTGATTTTAATCTTGAATTACTAAATGCTGTAGTGGTGTATTTAAGTTCAAATAGTCGTCCAATTCATGAACTATTAAACCCGCAACCAAATTTAACTAATCTTGAATTGGCTTATGAAAATCAATTTAGAGGTATGACACTGCACAATGAATGTACCGTTAATGAGTTAAAAGAAACTTATATGCAGTTGTTAGGTATTCTACAAGCTGGACTTCAAGATAATCATCGCAAATTCATTATGTCGGTTGTTTCAAATAAGATTAATTATAGTTTATTGGATGGAGTCAATGAGAAAACTTTACAGAACTTTTCAGGTTTGAGCTGGAAACTATTGAATATAGCCAAACTCCAACAAATTAATATTACCGCATTTAATTCTCAAGTTCAAAATACCGCAGACATTTTATGGTTAGAATTTATTGACGCGTTATACTTCAACAGCTAACTTAGAATTATTCTAGTCTACTTTGGCGTGGCTAATCTAAAGATATATAAATAAAATATGGTAAAATCACTGACTATATTTGATTAAATTTAAGAAAAGAAAACAATGTTTGAACAAACCTTTAAAAACATAGATGACATTTTACATAAAGATTCTGGATGTGGTAGTGAATTGGATTATGTTGAGCAAACTTCGTGGGTCTTGTTTTTAAAGTATCTGGATGATTTTGAAAAAGATCGTCAAATCGCAGCAGAACTCTCAGGCAAAGAATATAACATTATCATCGCTCCAGAATATCAGTGGTCGGTGTGGGCGATTCCTAAACTTGATGATGGCAAGATAGACCACCACGCAGCCGTAACAGGGGATGATTTAAAAGATTTTGTTGATCATAAATTATTTCCCTATCTTAAAAAATTCAAAACTGAAGCACTCAGCCCTGACACGATTGAATACAAAATTGGTGAAATTTTTTCAGAGATTAAAAATAAAATTCAAAGTGGTTATAATCTCAGAGAAGTAATTGAGCTTATAGATACCCTCAAATTTAGAACTCATGCGGACAAACATGAGATGAGCCATCTCTATGAGAGCAAAATTAAAAATATGGGTAATGCGGGTAGAAATGGTGGCGAATACTATACTCCACGAGCATTAATTAAAACTATCATTAAAATTGTTGCTCCTAAAATTGGCGAGACTATTTATGATGGTGCAGTTGGTTCGGCTGGGTTTTTATGTGAAGCCTTTGAATACTTGAAAGAAAGCAAAAGCCTAACTTCTAATGATATCGCAACCCTGCAAAAAAATACCTTTTACGGTAAAGAAAAAAAGTCAATGGCGTATATCATTGGGATTATGAATATGATTTTACACGGTATTGAAGCACCTAATATCATTCATACCAATACGTTATCTGAGAATTTAGCCGACATTCAAGAAAAAGATCGCTATAATGTAATTTTGGCTAATCCACCGTTTGGTGGCAAAGAAAGAGCCGAAGTTCAACAAAACTTCCCTATAAAAACTGGTGAAACCGCGTCATTGTTTTTACAGCATTTTGTCAAAATATTAAAAGCAGGTGGTAAAGCAGGAATAGTTATAAAAAATACCTTTCTGAGTAATACCGATAATGCTTCAATTGCCATAAGAAAACAATTGTTAGAAAGTTGCAACCTACATACTGTTTTAGACTTACCAGGTGGAACGTTCACGGGGGCAGGAGTTAAAACGGTGGTGTTATTTTTTAATAAAGGTGAAGCCACCCAAAAGACTTGGTTTTATCAGTTAAATCTTGCTAGAAATTTAGGTAAAACTAACCCACTTAGCGAAAATGATTTGGCTGAATTTGTTGCTTTACAAAAAACATGCGCGGATAGTGAAAACTCTTGGAGTGTTGATATTGCGGGCATAGACCAAAGCACCTTTGATTTAAGTGCTAAAAACCCCAATAAAAAAGAAGAAGCCACGCTCAGAGAACCAAAGGAAATTTATGCTGAAATTCAACAATTAGACCAACAAAGCGCTGAAATATTGAAATCTATCATGGAGCTTTTAAATGACTGAAGATATACGTTGGAAACAAAGATTTAATCATTATGCAAATGCTTTGAGTTGGCTAAAACAGTCTATTAATAGAACGGATTTAGATTTTATGCAACAAGCTGGAGCGATACAATTTTTTGAAATGTGTTGTGAACTATCTTGGAAATTAATGAAAGATTATCTGGAAGAGCAGGGTTATACTGACGTAGCAAGTCCTCGTGCAGCAATTAAGCAAGCATTTAACTCTGGATTAATTACAGATGGACACTCTTGGTTAAAACTTTTAGTCGATAGAAATTTATCTACTCATGTTTATGATGAAGAAACTGCTGATAGAATATATCAAATGGCATCCGTTGAATATTATCCATTATTTGCTGAGCTTTATCAAAAATTTACTGAGTTGAATAAGCATGAATGACGCTAGATTTGGTCTTAAAAATGGTGATTTGGCAATCATTGTTAATATTTTACGCCAATATCCAGAAATTGAAACCGCTATAATTTTTGGTAGTCGTGCTAAAGGTAATTATAAAAATGGTAGTGATATTGATATTGCTTTGAAAGGTAATATTAGTTTTAGGAATATTGCAGATTGTAAATTTATGTTAGATGAAGAAACAATTTTGCCATATATGTTTGATGTGCTGGATTATAATACATTAAAAAATGAGGAATTAAAACAACACATTGATCGAGTTGGCGTGGTGTTTTATGAGAGATAGTAAATTGAAACAAGGTTGGGAGATAAAAAAACTTGGTGAAGTTTGTGAAAAAGCCTCTTCAAATATATCACAAAATGCAATTGGTAGTTTGAGTGGGATATATCCAGTTTTTGGAGCAAAAGGATTTATTAAAAATGTAGATTTTTATCATCAAGAAAAACCATATATTGGAATTTTGAAAGATGGTGCTGGCGCCGGTAGGGTTATGCTTTTAGAGGGATTTTCTTCTGTCATTGGAACAATACAATATTTAGTACCTAATGAAAACATTAATATTAAATATTTTTATTATTTCTTACTGTCTATGGACTTTACAAAATATATTAATGGAAGCACAATACCACATATTTATTTCAAGGATTATAAAGAAGAGCCTTTTTTATTATCACCAATACCAGAACAAGAAATAATTGTATCCATTTTAGATAAAGCATTTTCTACAATTGAGCATGCCAAACAAAATGCTGGGAAAAACCTTAAAAATGCCAAAGAACTTTTTGATAGTTATTTGAATAGTATTTTTACCAATAAATCCACTGGAACTACTTACGATAGGCTTGATTCATTATGTGAGTTAATAGTTGATTGTGAACACAAAACTGCGCCTATTCAAGAAAGAGGGATTCCATCTATACGAACACCTAATATTGGAAAAGGTGTTCTAATATTAGATAATGTAAATAGAGTTTCAGAACAAACATACCGTGAGTGGACAAGAAGAGCTATTCCTCAAGGTGGTGATTTAATTTTAGCCAGAGAAGCTCCCGCAGGAAATATTGCAATAATTCCTGATAATATGAACGTATGCTTAGGTCAACGAACTGTATTAATCAGAACGATTAAAAATAGAATAATACCTAAATTCTTGGCTTATTTGATATTATCAAATAATGTCCAACGAAAATTACTCTCTCACTCGACAGGAGCAACTGTTACGCACATTAACATGAAAGATATTAGAGCATTTAAAATTTTTGATTTGAACCAATTATCGGAACAACAAAAAATAGTTCAACAGCTCGAGGCGCTTTCGGCAGAAACAAAACAACTGGAAGCAATCTATCAACAAAAATTAATTGAATTAGAAGACCTAAAGAAATCAATCCTACAAAAAGCCTTTAATGGTGAGTTAGTTGCGTGATAAGTAAATCAAAAAGATAAAATAAATAATGGATTTAAGTATTGGTAAATTAATTAATATGATATGTTAAAATCATATTATAGTGAATCATTCATAGTACTTGAGAGGTGGTTTCTATATGTATATAGTTAGCCATAGTCTCAGTTTTAAATAAAGAGTTAATAAAATGTCAAATATCGGAAGAGCTGTAAACCGTGTTTTTACGCGCCAAGTGATTTCTGATTTGATGGTTACTGGAGTGAACAACGTGTTTAATCATGTTGTACAGAAATTTATAGACAAACCAGAATGCAAAACCGTAGGTGAGTTAATAACAGAAATTTACACGAACATAAAAGAAAATGGGCGTAATGAGTATTATTATAAAAATACGCTTCTCAATAATTTAATTTGTGGTGTTCATAATGTTAATACTACTACAGCATTATCTCAGTTAAGAATTTCTAAATCAATAGCAGATTTTGTTCTTATCAATGGCGAAGGAAAGGTCTACGAAATAAAATCAGATCTGGATAATTTTGATAGACTTGAAAGCCAATTGAGAGATTATTATAAAGCATTTAGTAAAGTATCCGTTATAGTGCCAGAGTGTGAATTTGACCGAGTTAATAGTATTTTGTCAAAACTCACTGATATCGGTGATTATGTCGGGATATATGCACTGAGCTCACGTGATACCTTAAGCAGAAATTTCAGGCGTGAACCAATGCTATTTATGGACTTATTAAGTCATGAATGTATTTTTAAGCTTCTGCGTAAATCTGAATATGAAAAGGTATTAATTAAGTTTTTTGGGGTGACCCCTAAAGTTGAACAAGTCTTTCATTTTACAGCATGCTTTGAAGAGTTTTGCAAAATACCTATTGAGACGGCTCAAATTCTAGCATTTAGTGAACTTAAACTACGCATTAAAATAAAAGAGTCAGATTTTAAAAATGTGCAAAAAGAACTAAGGTCCGTAGTTTATTTTTCTGGGTTATCTAAAAATATAAGCGCTTTAAATGCGATGCTTCAAACAAAATATAAAAGGATATAAATTATGTATTTCCCTTACTTTAGAGGTCGACAATATGAATTATTAGCATTAAATGAATTAGCGCATAAGAGGCTTATTAGTAACCTTATTCTTCCCGTAGTTGAACCAATTAAAGTTTCATCCACGTTGAATAATACATTGAAAATATTTAATACAAACAATTTGGGTATTTCAATAGTATTTAATCCAAAAGTTGGAGATTTGCTTGGTGAAATTAATAAGGTTGAGGCTATTTGCAAAAAATTTAAGAAGAACCAACTAGTTCCAGCTCTTTTGATGAGTAAACCAGCTTTATCATATTTAACAAATATGACAAATTATAACCATAATGATATATTGATCATTTTAACGGATAGAGATTTTTTAGAAGATTACAAAGAAGCGTTTAAAGATTTATCTCCGCTGTACACACTAATTCCTGATGATAGACAATTTAAGCGTTCGGTTACTAATAGGGTGTTGTTTGAAAATAAATTTAATAAAAAACTTAAAAACTCAGATTACCCTGAAGATGAATTTTTTTCAGATGATCATTTATTTTATGAAGATGAGGGATATGCTGGGTTTGGTGATTATTCAATTGTCGGTGATGAGTACAACGAAAGTGGTTTTGCGCCATATGCAGTTGCAATTCATATAGTTTACTTTGACAAAGATAAAACCTTAAGATTAGGGCATTTTATATCTAATTCAAACTTTGATACTTCTGATGTAGCTGGTAAGTTTTATGAGGCTGTTACAAAGTTATACCGTTGGACAGAGACATTGCATCCGTCACAACATACCGAAGGTTTAAATACATTACTAAACCATTACAACAATAAAACATATCCGGGTCTTCCGACATTAAAGAAATTATCAATTATGCACCACTTGGAATTAATTAATAGATATTTAAATGGTACTATTAATAATGAGTAATTGTTGCATTGAATGCTTTAAAGATAAGTATCTTCGTGAATTTATACAGCTACTTTCAAATAGTGGTGATTGTGATTTTTGTGGTAGATCTAACGTGGCGTTGTGTGATTTGAATGCAGCTAAATACAAAGAACTAGGGCTAGCAATCAGCGCTTTAATAAATTTATATGAAGTCTCATCAGAAGATGATAGCAATAGTAAACTAATAAAGCATGCGTTGTATGATGATTGGAATGTTTTTAATATTATACCTGACGCAATACAAAAGTTAATAGAGAATGAAATTATTCTTGATTTCGTTAGCAATAAAGAACTTCTCTTTAAACCAGTAATAATCCCACAACGCTATGATAATGATTATCTTAATGAAAATTGTATTGTTAGAGAAAATAATTGGAAAGAGTTTACAGAGATCATTAAATATAAAAACAGATTTCACAGTGCCGCTTTTAATTATGATGCTTTTGCGTCGTTTATTTCGTATTCAATAAAATTATATAATAAAGATGATGTAATGTATAGAGCAAGGATCTCATCGTCTGACGAGGTGTATGGCAAAAATAGTATGGGTGTTCCTCCAAAAGTAAAAAGGATGGCTGGGCGTGTCAATCCAGATGGGATAGGTGTTTTATATCTTGCCTCAGAACCAAATACAGCATTAAGTGAAGTTAGGGCGAGTGCATTTGATTTTGTAACTATTGGGCAGTTTGTCGCAAAACAACAAGTGAAATTAGTTGATCTATCTGGATTATTGTCTATTAGCCCTTTTTCATATGAATCAGAAAGTGCATTATTAAATCACGCGATTAATCTTGGTGTTCTTAAAGACATTGTTAGTGATATAGCTAAACCGATGAGAAGATCGGATAGCACACTTGAGTATCTACCAACACAGTATATAGCGGAGCTTATAAAAAGCGAAGGATATGATGGTGTAGAATACAAGAGTACAATAGCAAAAAAAGGTTTTAATCTAGCTATTTTTAATGAAGATCTGTTTGAATGCGTAAATACATATTTAATTGAAGTTGAAGAACTTGAGTATTTATCAAGAGCAATATGAGTAAATTACGCAATCTGTCATTAGATATCTCATTTAGTGAGTTTCTAATTTACACTACGCCAAGCCGTAAAATTAAGGTTGAAGTATTTATTCGTGACGAAAATATTTGGCTTACGCAAGATAAAATTGCAAACCTTTTTGGTGTTCAAAGACCAGCCATTACCAAGCATCTCAAGAATATTTTTGATTCTAGTGAGTTGAATGAAGATTCAGTTAGTTCCATTTTGGAACATACTGCACAGGACGGTAAAAAATATGCTAAGTTTTAAATTATACAAGATAAATTTCTTGAGTCTGATTTTGGTAAAATAATTAATAATAAATTAAATCATTGAGTTGGAGTGCTAAATGAATGAAGCAGACACACGAGCAGAATTAATAGACCCACTATTAAAACAATGTGGTTGGGGTGTAGTTGATGGCTCAAGAGTTTTAAGAGAATACCAAATCACCGCAGGTAAAATTCAAGCTGGTGGTAAAAGAGGTAAAAAAACGATTGCTGATTATGTTTTAGTCCATAAAGGTATTAAGTTGGCTATTGTTGAAGCCAAAAGCAATGAATTATCTGTTAGTGAGGGTGTAGCACAGGCAAAAGAATATGCCAAGTTATTAAACCTTGATTTTACCTATGCAACTAATGGCGATAAGATTTACGCGATCAATATGAAAACAGGTCGTGAAGAGTTTGTTAATCTCTATCCAACACCAGATAAACTTTGGAATATGGTTTTTGCCGTTCAAAACTTATGGCGTGAAAAATTTGCAGCTATTCCTTTTGAAGATAAAAGTGGAAGTTGGCAACTAAGATATTACCAAGAATTGGCAGTTAATAAGAGTTTGGAAGCCATAGCCAATAATCAAGATCGAATTTTACTAACTTTAGCCACTGGAACGGGTAAAACCGCTATAGCCTTTCAAATTGCATGGAAGTTATTTAAAACTAGGTGGAATATTAAAAAAGATGGTCTAAGGCAGCCCAGAATATTGTTTTTAGCGGATCGAAATATTTTAGCCGACCAAGCCTATAATTCATTTTCAGCATTCCCTGAGGAAGCACTCAAAAGAATAAAACCAGAAGAAATCAAAAAAACTGGCAAAGTGCCAACCAATGGTAGTATTTTTTTTACGATCTTTCAAACCTTTATGAGTGGCAAAGACAGCGATGGAAAATCTACCCCTTATTTTGGGGAATATCCGAGAGATTATTTTGATTTTATAATTATTGATGAATGTCATCGTGGTGGCGCGAATGATGAAAGCAATTGGAGGGAGATCTTAGAATATTTTGCCCCAGCCGTGCAATTGGGCTTAACTGCTACACCTAAGCGCAAAGACAATGTTGACACTTATCGATATTTTGGCGAACCAGTTTATATTTATTCACTCAAAGAGGGGATTAATGATGGGTTTTTAACTCCATTTAAAGTTAAAAGGATTAAAACCACACTGGATGATTATATTTATACCAGCGATGATACGATTATTGAGGGTGAGATTGAGCAAGGCAAGCAATATACTGAGTCAGATTTTAATAAAAATATTGAAATAGTTGCACGCGAAGCCAAAAGAGTTCAAGTTTATCTAAATGATGCCAATCAAAATGAAAAAGCCATTATTTTCTGCGCTACTCAAGAACATGCTGGACTAATTCGAGATTTAGTCAATCAAAAAAAATCCAATGCTAATCCTAATTACTGTGTCAGAGTGACTGCCAATGATGGAGAGCTGGGTGAGAAGTATTTGAGAGAGTTTCAAGATAATGAAAAAACGATTCCTACCATTTTGACTACTTCACAAAAACTTTCAACTGGGGTGGATGCCAGAAATATAAGGAACATCATTTTACTTAGACCAGTTAATTCAATGATTGAGTTTAAACAAATAGTTGGTCGAGGCACCAGAACTTTTGAGGGTAAAGATTATTTTACTATTTATGATTATGTTGATGCCTACAAACATTTTGCCGATCCAGAATGGGATGGCGAGCCAATCGAAGTAGAAAACTGTAATCAATGCAGTCAAAATCCTTGCATTTGTATTATTGCCCCACCAAAACCCTGCACTATCTGCAATCAACAGCCTTGTCTGTGTCAGTCTGAGCCGCCAGATCCATGTGTTAAATGTGGGCAAACTCCATGTGTTTGTATTAAAAAAGTTAAAATTAAGTTGAGAGATGGCAAAGAACGTGAAATTCAACAC
Organism: Sphingobacteriaceae bacterium; assembly: GCA_019751895.1. GTDB lineage: Bacteria > Bacteroidota > Bacteroidia > Sphingobacteriales > Sphingobacteriaceae > Pedobacter. The sequence goes on from JAIEMU010000176.1 coordinate 10,273, forward strand.
ATGATTTCAACCTCATTCTGGAGTGTTGATGGCAAGCCAATTTCAGCAGAAGAGTTTTTAAATGGTTTGTTTGGCGCATTACCTGAACTATTTAAAGATGAGGTAAAATTACGAAATCTATGGAGTAGACCAGATACTCGAACACAACTCTTAGAGCAATTAGAAGGACTTGGTTATGGGAGTGCTGAGTTATTTAATCTTCAAAAATTAATTAATGCTGAAAGTAGTGATTTATTTGATGTTTTGGAGTATGTGTTTAACAGTGAAACTAAACCAATTACCCGAGTAGATCGAGTTGCAATTGCCAAGTTAAAACTATATACCATCTTTGATGAGAAGCAAAGAGAATTCATTAATTTTGTCTTAGACAAATATATTGAAAGTGGCGTTGCAGAACTCAATCAAGAAAAATTACCTGTGTTGCTGGAGCTAAAATATAATTCACTTAGTGAAGCTCAACGGGTTTTAGGTGAAGTTCAAAATATTCGGTCGCTGTTTGTGGATTTTCAGCAGTACTTATACCGATAAAATCATTGGATAATAATTGCTAAATTAGGTAATATAGTTATAAATATAGCCATATCTTACGCCGTAGATTTAATCTTATTGACTTTAAAGTACAATTAATACAGAGAGTTAAAATTTAAATGAATATACTATACATCAACCATTATGCAGGATCAATTTATCACGGTATGGAATATCGTCCATACTATCTGGCGCGCGAATGGGTTAAAGCAGGA
>JAIEMU010000115.1 GCA_019751895.1 Sphingobacteriaceae bacterium
ACGTGTTCGTTTGCCATTTTATTTTTTATTTAGAGTACAAACTTATTGTTTATATAGCAGACCAACAAATTGTATTTATCTATGTGGGTATTCATTTTCTAAATCTTACTTTTCATCTAGCGCATTCTTCCGCAGGAGGTATGTGTTAAAGTAAATATAAATGGTCTGTGACCGTTAGATGATTAAAAAAAGTAGGTTTGCGGTCAAAGACCGTAAAATTATATTGGCACATTTACAAAATGCGCCAGAAAGTTTTTAAGGCTTCCCTAGCCAAATGCTATATACCTGATTTTGGTTTTGAAACACCAATTTATAAAACGACAAAGGGTATTTGTCTTTGGTTAAGGTATAAGTTTGTTGGGCAGCGTCTATCTCGTCTATAAGTGTGTAACTGTCTGGCTGCCCTTTGCTATACAAGTTGGTAGAAGTTATCCATACTTTCAATTTATTTTTAGGTTGTAGGGCTTGCCAAGTAAGGTGATGCGCTTGGTTTGAGGTATTTGTTTGCAGGTTTTGTATAATCGGCAGTTTGGTTATCGAATTTCCGTCCAATTCAAACCTTATGTTTTGTGGCAATTCTATCTTTAAAAAATCCGTTATGGTAGGCAATATATCTACAATCTGTAAAGTATCGGTTCGTTGCTTGTTGTATCCGATGGTTTTGTTTGCAATGATCCAAGTGGCTCTTTCTCTATCGCTTTGTCCGCCGTGGTGTTTTCCCGTTTGGGCATCCCTTCCGTGGTCGGTGGTTAAAACTACAAGCCAATCTTCATTAAAATTATCCTCACGGTATTGGATGGTATTTTGTATCCGTTGCATTTGTTTGTCTAAATACAATACGGCGGTATCTAGTTTGTGGCTATCTCCATGTTTGTGCCCCATATCGTCGGTGTATTCTAAATAGAGCCAATTGAGGGTTGGTGCTGTATTTTTGAGGATTAAAGCGGCGGTATCTACCACTTTTTCATCAATTAGGTGCATATAATATTTTTCATTATCATGAGGAAACCTTTTTGTATCCAATTCATAGCCATCGGCTTTGGCAGTTAAAGGGTTTAATCCACTTTGTGGGAAGAAAGATTCGCCAATAAGTTTGGTTCTATTGTCCGTCCATGAGGAGTAAATACCGCTAGTTAAGTTTGGTTTCAATTGTTGCACCAATTTAAAAATGCTTGGGTAATTGTAGTTGGGCGCTTTAATGTCATTGTCCCATACATTGTGTTTATACGACCAAGTGCCTGTAAGCATGTGGTTGTAACCTGGTGCGGATATGGTTGGGCTTTGTTTATAATTATTGATTTGTCCTCCCACATGCGCTTTGGCAAACAAACCTTGCTTTGCCCATTTCATAAGCTGTGGGGGTTGCAAACGTTGTATCACATCGGTGGGTATGCCATCGGCAATAACCATCAATACTTTGGGTTGTTTTTGGGCATAGGCAATTGTCGTGTTTACAAATAGCAAGATAGCGGCACAAGGTAAAAGAATAGATTTCATATTTTTTAGATTAAGAAAGCAATAAAAAGAACAAATCTTTTCAATGTTTGCTTTGGCATTGCACCAAATAAACACCGAAAAGATTTGAATGAGGGTAAATATAGTAGAATTATTTTTTGTACTTAGCCTTTGTGGTGTGTTATCGCCAACAAAAAAAAGCGTTGAACGTAAAACGTATAACCCTTCCAACGTTCCTCTAACGATACAACTCTTTCATTGGCGGTGCAACTGGATGCTTGGCTGCCTTTTCATCGAAACTAAAACCCAACAAGTCGGCTACCGTAGCGGCCACTTGTGCGGTTTGAGCCGTCTGTGTGCTGTTGCTCAACTCACCCAAAGCAGGTGTGTCGGGCCCTATAATAGCCAACCAAGTTTCCTCTGCGCCTTTTACCTTGTCGCCGTGATCTGTCCAACTGCTGTTGTAAGCCACATCGCCACGACCGTGATCGCAGGTAATGATTAAAGTTGTTTGGTCTTTATAAAAAGGATCGTTTTGAATGTATTTCCAAAGGTCGGCAAGCATAGCATCTGCTTTGTGGGCTTGTTCTAAATAAAATTTATAATTACCTCCGTGAGCGGTATCGTCTGTTTCGTCTAATGAAATATAGGTTAAACGAGATTTATGCGCTCTCATATATTCTTTAGCCAATTGATAAGTAACGGCGTCTAATCGCACATCATCGCCCACCAAAGGTGGCATTAAAAACTGCATCGAATTAAGCATCGCAAGTTCAGGGCTAGTAGGTCCTGTATAGTTTTGCATGCCACCATTTACCCTACCTTGTGCCTCAGGCATGTTTACCACATAGGGAATTACGTCCCAAGAACTGAAACTAACCACTTTGTTTTTAAACGCTTCTTGGTCGTTTATAAAGTTCAATACGGTCATGTTCTTGTTCAAGTTTTTATCATTAGAGTTTACCGCTGGATCGAAATAGCCAGCCAGCAATTCGTTGTAACCTGGATACGAAAAACGGTAAGTGTTGGCAAGCTCAAACTTATGGTTCAAGTCTCTGTTGCCTAGCAATTGCCCCTTGGTAGCTATTGTTGACCAAAAGAAAGGAAGCAATTTCTTGCGGCGTTCTTGTGGGGTTTGGGCTACATATTTTTTTTCTAGGCTTTCTTTATCCGAAGTGTATTTAGGGTTGTTTAGCAAGTCGTCTTGCGCACCTTTGTAAAGTTCTTGCCATCTAAAACCATCTAAAGTAACCAGCACCACGTTTTTGGTTTTCTTTTGGGCTTGGGTAATGCTTGTTGCTCCGATGAGCAACAAGCAAGTAAGTGTTGTAATTTTCATATTTCTAAGTTATATTATTTATTTCAAAATCCACATCAAACCATTGATGTCGTCAATGTTGTTATACGCTTCTAAAGCTTTGGCTAAGTTAGCAGAATTGGCAGATCTTTCTACTGAAAAATATTGGTATCTTTTTGCTAATCTGCTACCGTTTCCTGTTCCCGCACCTGCGTGAAAAGCTGGCAATCCAGTTCTGCGGTTGTCAAAGTATGCTTGCTGACCAGAATTGCGGAAACCTGCAATATATTTTTGTTCTAAAATTTGAGCCAATCCATTGTTATCATTGCCTTTATAGCTCACTTCTGGCTGTGCATAATAAACATCAAAATCGGTGCTTACTTTACTGGCAATGTATGAGCTTGATTCGGTTACTTTTTCACCCATAATTAATGAATAAGCATTAAAATCGCCTTTGGTAGGAATGCCATAAAAATCCCACGAAGCTTTGATACCTTGTTTGTAATAGGTTTCAGCATTTAAAGCTATCCAACCACGGTTGGCGGCTTCGGCAATTAAGAAATTTTGTTCTGCATAACCTACCAAAATACCATCTTCACCTGTGTAAGTTGAATAATATCTCTTTCTATTGATGAGAGAATATTTATACTTGTTGGCATTGTCAAGCATCAAACCTTGGTCTAATCCTGCTGGTGCACCTTCATAAGAATTATAATCAATCAAAAGCGGAGCGATTAATTCTTTTGTTTTGCTCAAACTATCTTTTTTGGCAAGTGTACCTGCTTTAATCAAAGCATCTACTTGTGTATTTACCAATGTATCCACCAAATACCTACTTGGTTCGGCGGTGATAAACAAACGAGGGTCTTTGTTTTTTTTCACCAAATCAATATAGGTTGCACTTGTGTTGTAACGGATGGCATCTTTACCATAATTATCTGGATTGTTTGGGTATTTGTTTGTTGGATTGATGTATTTATAAACCAAGTTATCGGCGATACTTTCCATCAAAGGATATTTGGTAGGATTTGTAACCACGTTGTTGAAATCGGTTTTGATATTCAAATCGGCATCGGCTTCTTTTTTGCTCATGTCCATCAACACTCTCAATCTTAAAGTGTTGGTTAGCTTTTGCCATTTACGCAAATCTCCACCATAGTAAATATCATTTTGTAATTTTTCGGCTGTTGCATCAGCAGCTAAAGCGGCAAAGTCGGTGTTTGCTTCATCAAGCAAAGCTAAAATTGCTTTAAAAACTTCTTTTTGAGTGTCGTATTTAGGTTTCAATATTTCCAATCCTTTTAGTGTTTCGCTCATCGGAAAGTCTCCCATTTGCATAGTCATTTTATGAAACAAAAAAGCTCTTAAAAACTTATCCACGGTGCTATAAGCATTTACCTTAGGCAAACCTAATTTATCACATTCCGTTACCATTTGTTGCGAATTGCTCAAGGTTGTAAAATAATTATCTCCTTGTCCTAATTCATATTTATTGTTTCCATAATAATCATAATTTACCAAATAGTATTGGTTTACTTTATCATAATTAGTTGGCCTTTCATTTAGATTGTTTAAAATTCCTAAAAGCAACAAATGAGGTTGCACAGCTACAGGCTTATTAGGATTCATGTGCAGTTCATCAAAAGGTTTCTTACAAGATGATAAACCGGCTACCAACAGCAAAGTAAGTAAGCTAATGTTTAAATATTTTTTCATATTATATTTTTTTATCAATGTTTGTGTTATGGTTACTAAATCGTTGTCGTTGAAATTAAAAAGTAAAATTTAAGTTGATACCAAAACGACGTAAGCTAGGTGATTGCACACTAGAAGTGGCTGAACCAGCGTTAAACTGATCTAAATCAATGTGTGCAAATCGTTCATTTCCATAAAAATATAGCAAGTTTCGTCCATAAATCGTAATGGTTGCTTTTTTGAAAAACGTTTTTGCCAATAATTTGCTTGGCATGTCGTATCCTATACTCACTTCACGCAATTTGGCGTAAGTTCTACTCATTACATTTGGTTCTGCTGTACCATAATATTTACTGATATAATCTTGAATTTTCACGGATTTAGTGTTGTTTTCAAACTTCAAATCGTCTATGTTTACGATTTCTCCGGTCAAAGGGTCGATTTTAGGAGATACGCCATTTGAAATCACAACGCCATCACCCACATACACACCTGCATAATCGCCAACGGCAGTACCATTTTTATCATACACTTTTGCACCAATGTTTTTAAAATCTGAATACCTAGCGCCTCCCACCGAAGTTTCGTAAACAAGCGGCTGTCCTGCGGCATTGTAAAGTGGTGTTTTTATTCCGTTTGCATCTACCTGTTCAATTTGTGTACCTTGTAATGGCGAACCATTTTGTTCTCCACTAATTGAGTAAATACCACGTCCACCTCTCATTAATCTGTTGTGTAAAGAGTTTTCAATCATTACTCCACCTACACTTCCATCAAACTGAAAACCTAAAGTGAAGTTTTTATAATTAACTTTGTTTGAGATGGTCCAAGAATAATCTGAATTTACATTTCCGAAAAATTTATTATCAACCGTCACTACTTTACCTTCTTTATCAAAAATAACTTTACCTTCTTTGGTACGAGCAAAAGCCGAACCATATACTTTATCGGTTCTATCTCCTACTTTGAAAAAAGTTCTGTAAATATCTTGTCCTGGAGGCAATTCGGTGTACACTTCTTTGAACGTAGAAACATTCGCTAACACGTCCCAAGTAATTCCTTTTAAGTTTTTAATCGGTGTGCCTGTTAAACTAAACTCGTAACCAGTACGTTTGGTTTTCAAAGCGTTGATGTAATAAGTATTGTAACCCGATGCTGGAGAAATGGCATTGGATAAAATAGAAGGACCATCCAAATATTGGAAAGCGGTGAAGCCAAATCCCAAGCGGTCTTGCATTAATTTTACATCAAAACCTTGTTCATAACTCAAACGTTCTGAAGGTTTTACTTGACTATATAAATTTGTTGTTCTTACTGCGCCTACTTGGTTGTTGTAGGGTCTATCCAATGAAAAAGTATCATCAATTTCATAATTAGGACCTGAATATACCGATTGAAAATCTGTACCATAACCCAAAGGACTGTCGTAAAAAGAAGTTCCTCTACCTTCGCCGCCTATGCCCAACGAGCTAAAAGGTGTAGGCCCTACATAAGCCGAAGTTGAGCCCGAACGCACTGATGCAAACGAGGTGCGTAGTTTAAGGGAAGATATTAATTTAGGTAGTTTCAAATAATCTGTCAAAACAGTAGAAAGTGCTGCACTAGGATAAAAGAAGGTAGATTCTCCTGGTTTAAAAACCGATGATTTATCTACACGACCTGTTAAAGCCAAGTTGGCATATTTTCCAAAACCCAAATCCATAGAGGTAAAACCACTATACACACGCATGGCAGATTCAAAATCGGTTGCAACCACTGGATTTGCCGAATTGCTTAACTTGTAATTGTTGATTACATTTAGATAATTGGTAGAAGCATACATCGACTTGTAATTAAAAATACGCATGGTACTTCCTACCAATCCGCTGAAATTTAAAAAATCGAAAAACTTATAATCAAAGTTTAATAAAGCGTCACTGTTGCTTTCAAACAAGCTTCTGTGTTCTTCACGGTAATCGCCACGACCTTCATCACGTCCGTAAGCATGTGCCGAGAATGGCATTTTTTCGGTTCTAGTTAAGTTATACAAATTAACTTGAGAACGTAAGGTTAAATTTAAGTTTTTATTTAAAATATAGTTACCCGACAAATACGCATACATATCGTTTTTGTAATGCCCACGCGTCCATTCATTGACCATAAAATAAGGATTATGGTAACGCTCATACTCAGCATATTTAGATTGAAGTCCTATTTTACCTGGTTGCCAATAGTCTTTCATATCATTGATGTCCCAATCGGCACCACCCCAAATGGCAATGTTATAAATCAAACTATTAGGACCATACACCACATCAGGAAATTGATCCGTATATTGACGGTTGTAATTAAAATTAGCTTCTAGTTTTAATTTATCCGTAGGTTTATAAGAACCGTAAGTATTGATCGTAAAACCACTTAAATCATTTTTAGGGATGTATGATTTTTGATACGATTGTGAAGCTGAGAAACGTAAATTATAATCGTCTCCAGTTGCATTTATCGACGCGTTGTTGTTGGTTTGAAAGCCTTTTTCTAGGAAATTCCCTAAGTTATCTTTACCTCTTGCCAACCAAGGTGTTGGTTGACGAACACCATTTACCACTGGGCTATCGTATTGAGGAATTAACTGACCTTCAAATCTTGGTCCCCAAATATCATAATCACCATCGTTTTTTCCACCACCTCTACCGTCCACAAAAGCATATTCACCGTTTGAACCTGGACCATATTCGGTTTGTAACTCAGGAAAGGTAAGAAAGCTATTGTCCATCGAATTGCTTGAATTAAATTCAACTAAGAAGCCGTTTTTCTTTAATCCTTTTTTGGTGGTAATCAAAATTGCTCCATTTTGCGCTCTTACGCCATACAATGCCGCAGCCGAAGGACCTTTCAATACCGTAAAAGTTTCGATATCATCAGGGCTAATGTTCCATGTGTCAGAAGTAATCGGCATCCCATCGACCACATAAAAAGTCATTTCATTTCCTCTAAGCATCATTTTTGGACTAGCCAACAATTCTGGCGAAATGCCTACACTTAATCCCGCAACTTTACCTACCAAACCCGCCATTGGATTTGACTCTCTAGCTTTGGTTATCGTTTCGCCTGCTACTTCTTGTGTGGCATAACCAATTTTTTTAATCTCTTTTTTTACACCCATCGCCGTAACCACTACTTCTGATAAACTTTTAGCATTTGGATAAAGACGAACCAAAATGTTTTTTTGTTTTGCAACTTCCAATTCTATGTTTTCGTAACCTAAAAACGAAAACACCAAAATTTCCTTTTCATTTGCGTCAATCTCAAATTTTCCATTTGCATCAGCAACCACTCCTTTTTTAGTTCCTTTTATAGTAACACTTGTACCCGGAACTACCTTGTTGTTCTCATCAAGAACACTACCCCTTACCTTGTCTTGCGCTTTTAGCGACAATGGCAACAAGCTGGCTAAAAATATGGCTGTTGCCAACCACTTGATTTTTAAATTAATTGTTTTTCTCATTTTGTTTGTTTTTATAAAGATTATTTTGTTGTTGTTTTTCAACAGCAATACTAAACTTTGTTTATAAATAACATACAAACATTACATTAAGTTTACTTTAAAAAATTGAAGCCTAATTGTTAATTAGTATTAAATTGAAACCGTAAAAAACACAAAAACTTAATCTATACTTTACAATCAAAAGCTATACGTTCGATTTCATCTTGTTTTTTCTGGATTTAAAGACATAAAATCGTCTTTGTAAATATTTAAATGTGTTTTAAAGCGGTTTAAAGATTCTACCTTTTGAAACCGAAAATAAAAGATTATAGTTATACTTGTAAGTGCAAGGAAGTTTTACTTATGCTAGACAAAGTTTCGGGTAAAGCGGAAATATAGGTAAAATGCTAACTTGCGTTTATATAGATGTTGTGTGACATTTACCCGCGGAAACTAATAATCTGAATAATTAAAATATATGAAATCAATCCTAATAATTGGAACAGCCGACGCTGGAAAATCAACAACAATGAGAGAAGTTTGTCGAAGATTGAAACCGACAAACGTTTATAAATTACTTCCCGACACCAAAATACATAAGAATAGTACACTTCAGGATTCAGATGTAGAAAAGATTTTTAATGATACTTTTATAATTAAAATAAAAGAGAAACTAATTTTAGTAGTTGCTGGTGCACCAACAGAACAAAGAATAAGATTAAAAATTCTAATTGAAATTTGCATAGAGATTAATATAGAAATTTCTTTCTTTTTAGTTTCAAAACGTTTAACTGAACGAATTTCTGGATTTGACACAGTAACTGAATTAGCAGATAAGAGCCAAATATTATTATCTAAAAGGATTTATAGAATTTCAGGGGAAAAATTTATGGATGAAAAAGAATGGAATGAAAGAATAGACTCAATTGTCACTTTGATAAATAAAAACATATAAACGTCACATAACAGCTAGTAAGCAATAGTCGGGAATTAGGCTTAATGGAAAAATGGTTTTGTATTTGGGAAATTAGTGCTAATCCGAAAATAATTGCTTTATTTAGCCCGACCATCGCCTACTAGTAAGATGTTATGCAAAGAAGACAACAGACGAAAGAGTGGGAAATAACGAAAAACAAAAATACAATCCCAACATACACCACCGCAGGTCTATCCGATTAAAAGGATACGATTATGCACGGGCGGGTTTGTATTTTGTAACAATATGTTGTGAAAACCGGGAACATCGTTTTGGAAAAATTGACGTAGGGGCAGGGTTCACCCCTGCCCAAATGATATTAAATGAATTTGGGGCGGTAGCATATAACGAATGGGCAAAATTGCCCGAACGATTTCCAAATTTCAAATTGGATGTTTTTCAAATAATGCCCAACCACATCCACGGCATCATATTAATAAACGATATTCATGTAGGGGCAGGGCTCACCGCTGTCCAACCTAATGATGACACAAATGGACATTTACAAAATGGGCAACCGCAAGGGATTGCCCCTACCGTTGGCGATATTGTTGGTGCATACAAATCATTGGTGGCAAATGGTTGTTTAGAAATTTATAAACGAAAAAATGAAATGATGGGCAAATTATGGCAACGTAATTACCACGAACACATTATACGTGACCAACAATCGTATCAAACCATCTCGGAATACATCATCAATAACCCTGCAAAATGGGAAGAAGATATGTTTTATAAATAATATAAAATTCACAAAAGAATAATTAGAAAAGGCATTCCCACCCTTGTTGGTGTTATCCACCAACAAGTACTTTAAGGAAATCTGGAATCCTGTTGACTTGGTTAGCTACGGCTCAGCCCCTATGATTATGCTTCGGAAATGCAAATTCCGAAGAGCGGGTGCGCAAGCGTGAAGAGATAATTTTTTCAAAAAAAACAACTTATAAAAGCAGTATTTTAATAGCTTTGGTTTTTAATCGACCCCATGCAAGACACCGTTTTAGTACAAATAAGCAATAGAATAAAGGAACTTAGAAAGGAAAAAAACACCACCGTTCAAGACCTTGCCGAAAAAGCACAAGTAAGTAAAGGATTGATTTCTCAAATAGAGAACAGCAGAACCATTCCTTCATTAAGTGTATTAATAAACATCATTCAGGCATTAGACGTTGACCTAAATATGTTTTTTAAAAACATGCAACAACCTAGCGAACCGCTAATTTTGGTAAAACGAGCAAAAGACTATACAAGTTTTGAAAAAGAAAACTCAAAAGGTTTTAGCTATCAACGTATTTTTAGTAGAGCGATAAAAAACGCAACGATCGACTTTGTTATTCTTGATATAGAGGCCAATGCGCATCGCCCAATGGTAAAAACCCAAGCCTACGAATACAAATATATTATCGAAGGAAGCATCGACTATATTTTCAAAGACGAACGGATATCTTTACATGCCGGCGACTCTATGCTCTTTGATGGCAGAATACCTCACAGCCCACACAACAATTACAACAACAATTGTAAAATATTAGTGATTTATTTCTTCGAAGAAACATAAACTATAACCAGCCCTGAAAGGGCGTAATCTGTTGTCGATGGGCGATGCCCATCGGTAATAGCCCTTCGGATAGCCTAAAAGTAAAACCTCCAAAGTATTCCGTTAACACAACCTTAATCTATAATTAATTTAGTATTAATAAACAAAGTTTAGTATTGCATTTGTGTTTTTTGCTTCAAGTAAAAAATCACAATGTACATACTTAACTAAATTTATGTCTATTAAACTATTGGTTTGCGATATAGCAGGCACCACCCTAAAAGATGAACAACGTGTAAGTATCGCTTTTAGCGAAGCGATGGCGGCGCACAATTACACGATTCCTGTAGAAGAGATTGACCCGATTATGGGATATGAAAAAACACTT
>JAIEMU010000117.1 GCA_019751895.1 Sphingobacteriaceae bacterium
GTCAAGCCATTTTTCGCAGCTTCTATTTGTACGCCTAAATCGTTTATTTGCAAATCAACGGCAGTTTTGTCGGCTTTTTTATCATCTATCTTTTTGAGGGTGTTAGCATCCTCACCAACGCCACCAAACAATTTCATTTTACACCATTCACTTAACAGATAGGGTGTGATATAATTATTATTGTCAACTCCCTGAATGGTTTGTTCAAGGGTAGCTAGTTGGTTTAATACCAACTCACTTTTTAAGCCTAGGCTATCTATTAAATCAATAAAATCTTGTTCGGTAGGTTTAGCACCCGTTTTAAAACTTTTCTTTAACTCGTTTCTATTTTTTTCCATGTTTTAAAAAATTACAATCGTATAGCTTACCGAAATTGGTAAGTGTTTTTTTAATAAAATTTCAATCTCTTTTTGTTTGGTTGCTGTGCTTCTACTTATATAAACTTGTATGCTTCCGTTTTTATTCCCGTCAGCAAAGAACAATAATCGATTACTCACACCTGCTTTTTCACAGAAATAGTTTTGTAAAACACTAATTTGAGGGGTAATATTAATTTCTTTTTTCAAATCCCTATTCAATTGCAACAACTGCTCATATAAACTAGCTATTTTATACGACAAACATTTTAGCATGGCAAGCCTCCATGTGTCTTTACGTTTATGAGGAAGTAACAATTGATAAATTAAGGTACTGTGATTATACAAGTTCATAAGTCATTCGCAAATTAAAATCGTTGTCGCTTTCCGTTATTTTTCCATATCCATTAGGCAACTGAAATTTCCCTTGTGTTAAATCCACAACTACTCCATCAACGCCAATAGCATTGATATAACAACCTTTAACACCATCTACCGACCTAATTGCATTCATAAAATCAGAAATGTAAATGTATTCGTCAAATACATTGGATTGAATAAATGCTTTAATCGCATTCAACACCTTATATTCTCCAGTTAAGATATGCGTTCCATTCGGCTTGAAAACTTCGTTATTGAGTATCACTCTAGCGTTAATGGTTATAACATTGGCTTGATAACTGTTGATTTTGATTAAAGTTCCTGCAATTTTAACCTGGGCCATGTAATTTGAAAACGCATCCAACTCGGTAGCGGTTAATGCTTCTAAATTACCGCCTACTACCTTATTTACTTTCAAAATCAAACCTCCAGTAATGTTTTCTTTGACGCTCGCTTTTGATATAATTTTTGCGGTATCGTCTTGCACCGGGTAGGTTGGTACATTGTTTACAATTTGTAGTTTATAGCCAAATTGAAAACCATAACATTGCATTTTATACCATTCTTTTGAACCTACATTATAATCTTGAAGCACCAACCCAAGCACCTCTTTTTTATGTTGGTCGAATAAATTTTGAAGGGTCAGCGAACTGAATGCGAATACTTTTTTTATACTAGCCCACCAACTCAAGTTTGAGGTGTTTGCTTGTAAGTTGGCAAGTTCAGGATACTTGTCTGCTTCTGTGTTCAATTCGATTAAGATATCTTCTTGCGTCATACCAATTCATTTTGTGAACGATGTTCTGTTATTACAATTTCTACCTTTTTGTTTTTTGTGGCTTCTTTTATTTTGGCGGTGAACTCATTTACCTTTTTTGCACATTCCCATATTTTTGTTTTCATATCCGAATGAGCACCAATAAGAATGCAGCCTTCACAATCAATCTGTGTATTTCCGCCGTGTATGCGAATCCCTTCAAAAAATGGAACTGATTTTAACAATGGAAGCTCACGTTTAAATCGGTTACTTTTCGTTACTATTACTTCATACTTGCCCGCAGGTATGGCGGTTTTGGCAAACACTTTACCCGAACCATCGGCTTTTAAATCTCTTAGCTTATCCTCACAGGTGTAAGCAAAAAAAACATCATCCACAAACAACCTTCCTAATGTGGCAACATCTGTGAACTCTTCTCGTTTAAGCATTATTTTCATTCTTTCCTCCTTCTTTTTTTTGATTAAACAAATTGCCCAAAGTAGTTACGCCCACGAGTGCGCTGATAAATAGCAACACCGAGTTAAATAAACTCTCTTTCATGGTGTCGTTATTGGCTTTAGCTTCAAGCCATATAAACACTCCACAAGCCACCATAGCAAATAAAAATGCGATAAATCGTTTACTACTTAAACTATCCTTGTCCTCACTTAATAAACTGTAAAAAAATTCTTTCATATTATTGTATTTTAAAATCTTGTTCTAATACCCAAAAGCCAATACCTGTTGCTTGGGTTTGTTCGTCTGCGGTGCTTACTTTATAGGTTTGTAAAAAATTACGCATACCCATATTGACCACATCATTTCTTATAATTAATAATTGACCTACTGCCACATTATCTATGATACTGTCTAAACCATTGTCTTCAACCAACCAATACACACCATCAATACTGCCATATTCTTGCAAGGCTATGTCTAGCAAAGTCTGTTTATATTGCACTTCAATACGTCGCATCTATTTCTATTTGATTGGTTTGTGGGTTGATGTCTATTGTGATGTTTTTCGCTCCGTCGGCTTCTAAATTCCTAGCAATGTCGTTTTCAAGTCCATTGCCTTTAGAATGAATGTATTGGTTAACGTTCACACCCAAATGTGGCGAAAACTTATTGCCACCTTTAGCAAGCAACAACATATCTTCAATGTGATCATCATCTGAGGTATCAATCACAATCAGTCCATTTCTTAACACGATGTCGTACATTACTTTTTAAAAACTAAACCTAAAATAATGAGCATAAACACCGCAAAACACACATACACCCACCATGGGAGTTCTTTTTCTATTTTCACCTTACCAGGAACAAATATTTTTTTATCCTTATAAATGGTATCTGCCAAACAGGTTGCACTCACTTTAAACTTTTTTACAACTGTAACCGTGTCGTGTACCACAATAGAGCTATCAATAGGCGTAATAAATAAACGGAGCCTACCTTGAGACAAGTTTATGGGAGTTTGCAAATTGGGGTCAAAAGTTGTATTTAATTTTGCTTCAGGGATGTACACCGTATCTCTTATTTTTACTTCTATTTGCGTGTCTTTACAGGTTTTACAAGCCGAAAAACTTAAAATAATAAGTACCACCAAGGTGCTAATGCTAGCTTTCATCGTGTTTTTTAATCCTGCTCCACCATCTTGTGGCACAGGTACGCCTGCGCCAATCACGGTATTAAATGCATTTTTAATCGCTTTAGCAACTGCTTTTGCGATGGCTTCGGATTGTTTCTTGCGCAGTTCTTTTGGGTCTCCTTGCACATCGCTTACGCTGTTCATCGCATTTTCAATGTCGGCGCTTAATTCGGTTTCTAATGGCATATCTATTTTTTTAAAAGTCCTTTAAATTTGGTTTCTAATTGGCTCAATCCTGCTACATCGGGTCCAGTACCTTGCACCACTATTATTTTTTTTACGAAGCCTATCAGCTCCATTACTAAACTCAACAAGTCATCCTTGTCGTTTTTCAAACTAAAGCCGTCAGCATTCACATCTAGTTCGTATTTATCAAACTTCCAGTGTAAACTCTCGACCTCCGAACACAACACAACATAACCATTCAAACACCTATCGGGCATCGCTACCAATACTGCAGAACCCTGCTTGGGAAATAAAGTCTGTTCACTTTCTTTTATTTCGGTAGCGTTCAATTGAACCACGATGTCTTCAAAACCATCACGTTGCAATACGATACTTCGCTTGGTTTTATCTACCGATTTTACAATGCCTGTTATCAGCTCCATTTCCGAAGAGTTGGCTATTTTCTGCATCGTTCTGAATAGCTGTTCTTCTAATTCTGCGGTCATATTTTTGAGCTTATTTGGTTTTCACGTCTAAATCCTTGGTTGTTAAAACGAATAGTGACGGCATCTATCAAGTAAGTTCCATCTCTATCAGTATATTTTAAGTCTTTAATATTTAGCTTTGTACCGGCTTGTGTTCTTGGCCAACCAAAGCCTGTAATCTTACCCGAATAACCTGCAAACTTCATCCGTTTCAATTCGGCATTTGCCTTGTTTTTCAAATCGCTTTCCGTCAAGTTGAAAAAATTTAACGTTCTCAATACACCGTCTGCTTCACCAACATACACCACGTTTTTTTTTCCGTTAGAATAGTTGCTTACCGCTTTTACCCTAAAATTTCGAGCATCGACATTCAAATAATCTAAATCATTTTTTGTTACATGCTTTTGCATTTCGTAAGTTTTTACCTCGTCTTTAGCATGCACTTCATAAGCAAAGCCAACCCTCAACACGCCTTTTGTATCAAAATAACTATACATATTATAAGGGTCTTTTTTTAGGGAAAACAACACGTCAAATACACTTGAACCTTTATTAATAATGAATTTATCAATCGTTAAATCAATTGCTGTCGTAAATTTTACACCACCCAAAACTTTAGCTAAAAAATTTTTAAAAGCGATTTTCTCATACACACCACTAGGTGCAAGTGTGGTTCGGAGTTTATACATTTGGTCTTCGCAAACGATTTTCAAAGGCTCGCTATTATTAATCTTTTTCACATAACCTCTAAATTCCTCCGAGTTTTGACCATTATAACCCAGCTTGATAATTACCTCGTCTTTCTCTTTCACAAAATCCATAAGAGATTTTTTGCTTGCCACCTCCTGCATATTCCTGGGCAATATTATCTCAGCTTCATCGGCTAATGCTTTTACAGATTTCTTTATCGTTACCGCACTTACATGATTCAATTTCACCTTGCCAATCGTAATTTCACAGCTCATATTATATACCATAATTATGCACTTAATGTAAATTGTAAGGGTTTAACGGATAATGCTCTCAATTGATATTCCCAGGTATCTTCATAACCGGGTACGCCTCTCAAGTTAAAATCAGTGATATAAAATTCTTTAACACCTACGCTCTCGAAAATGGTACCACTCTTTACAATAGCCGTTTGATTCAAGGCAAACAATTCGTGTAATTCTTTAATCTTGTCACCGGGGAATCGATGCTTTTTCATATCCACAACTATCCCGTCGATAGTAATTTCGTAGCCCTGTATTCCCCATTGCTCTACAACGGTATCGCCACCATTCACATCGGTCACAATTATGTTTTTTCGTCTCGAAAAACTTACCAAAGGAGGGGCAAATATTAAACGCTTACTCCTAATATCTACATCCCCAAAAGTGTACTCTTTGCCATTGATAGATAAGACAAAACTTTCAAAATCTTCCCCAGCCCCATAGCTTTCGGCAAAAAACTTTTCATATACAGCCTTATTAAAGGCAATGTTGGAAGCTATATTTAGAACGATACTCATGTTACTTTCCGATAATTTTTTTTACACTAAGCCATTCTACCTGCTTCCATTTCTCTACCCATTGCTCATCACTTAGTTTTTCAGGAAACGGAATATGCAGGTAGTAGGCGATTAGTGCATTGGCTTGTCTAATGAATTCATGAATACCCTCGGGTTCGTCTGCCAACGAAATGTCAGGGTATTCATCTATTACTTTTTTAGCTTAAAAGTGCCTACTTTTATCAACGAAGCAGCAGCAGAGGCAGCAGCCAAAAACAATTCGTCGTCAGCGTTTATTTCATCTACATGACTTTTTACGCAGGCTCTAATCAATGCTGTATTGGCTCTCAACATGCTTTTATCTACCCATGTTAGATAATTGCAATAGGCTTCTTTGTCGGGTACAACAATCAGTACGTCGTCTAAAACTTTTGAACCATCTTCGTTTGATAGTGTAAATTTCTTTACATTATCGGCGCCTACTTCTGCACCCAATTCTTCTACATTTACTACTTTTTTTGCCATTGTGTTTTTTTTAATTAAGGTTTAACATTTTCTTGAATATCAATAACGAACAATTCGTATTCATATTTCAAGCCCATTGAATTGTCTATTTTTCGCCCCGTAGCCTGAAACTTCGCTACTATTTTATCCACTACAGGTATCGCTAATCCTGAACCGTCCGCATTAGGCGAAAAAGTAACCAAGATGCTAAAGGGTTGTAAATCGATTAATGATTTACCCTCGTCCAATGTGCTTTGAATTGCAACCACATCTTCCATCATAAGGCTTATTTTTCCTTCGTACTCTTCTTTGCCCATGCTCCAGCTTCTCGCTTTTCTGCCTAGGCCATAGTTGCGTTGGTGTTCTCTCTTTGTGCTATAATCTATGCTATCTGCATAAATATCAAATATGCCGAGCATCGATACGATTACATCTCCACCGTCGTAGCTCCTTTGGTTTTTTGTGATAGTTGCCATTATATTTTACTACTTAAATTAATGTTCGCTTTGATGATACCGATGTTGCCCACACCTACAATTTTAATACTCGTTATATTGAGTGTTCGGTCGCCACTAAATAGGTTGCTTTCTTTAGCAATTGATACCGATACGGCGGTAATATCTTTTGCCAAAAGCATCGTTTGCACAGCATCCTCAGCAATCCCTTTAAGGGTCATTACCGCATCAGGCGTTAAGTATCCTGTACTAGGTTCGGTGGGGTAACGTTTTTTAATTTCGGGAATCAAAGATTTGCGGATTAAACGCAAAGCCTTACCCAATGTGCGACTTTTCCATACCGAGCTTTCGTTCAAATTGCCTTCCAAATCTTGCACTTCCTTCACACAACTGTGGTCATCGTTTAGATAAATACCGTTGTAGTCGGCATACGTAATTGGAATTATCCACCCGTTGGTGTCTAAAGTTTGTAGGTCGCTAGCTTTCTCGGTGATGGTATGGTGGCTAGATAGTCCTGCAATTTCGTATCTACCCAAGCCAATATTCATGATATTGAAAGAAGCTACTTCGGCTATATTTTGGCTTACGGATGCCTTGGCGGTAATGCCTAATACAATACCTACATCGGCATAGTTTAGTCCACTGCCTCCAATTAATGCAGCATACTTATAATCCTGCAATCCTACTACGCTCACATTACCTGCCTCTACATTGGGTATGTTTCGCAAATTTTGTACTGCTGAAGCTACACCGCCATAATTTCTACCTTCCAAAAACACATGCAAGGGTCTATGATTATCAAAGCACCAATCTGCAAAACTTTGTGCTTTGGGTATCGCATTAAACACATCGGCGTTCATGCCATTGAGCATCGTTGGCGCATAATTATCGGCTGGACACAAAATAAAACCAAGCTGTTTTACATCTCCTTCGGTGTTATAAATCAGTTTTTGAACCGATAAATCATCAAAGAGCGCACACATTGTTTTCGTTTGATCTGCCAACATCAAGTATAGCTTGGTGCCTTTGCCTGCCATTCTATAAAACTCCGATAGTTGTCGGTAAAGGGTACACTTATTGGCCACATCATAAGCGGCAGTAATACCCAAAGCTTCTACATCCTCTATACCATATACTTTTTTTACCACCCCCAATTCAAAGGGTTTGGTTGAGATAGCAACCGTAGCCAGCAATGCACTCACGCTATCGTCTGTGTTGGCACCACTGGCACTAGGTTTTTTTCTCGTAAATTTTACACCATCTATAGCCATTTTATTCGCTCTTTATAGGTTCTTGTTCTGTTTTTTCGTCTTCCTCGTTAGAAGCTGTTTCCTCTTTCTTTACAGGTGCTTTTTTGTTAGCCTTCTTAGGTGCTTTTTTTTCTTCCTCGTCTAGGCTTTCCTCAAACACTTCGTAGCTATAGCCCGAAGCTTTGGCGTAACTTTCGTCTGTGAAAATTTCGCCTGCTGTGTTCACAAACACTTTCTTGCCATTGGCCAATAAATTGTCTGCTATTTCTTTGGTTTCTTTCGTCAGTTTCATACTGCTTTTTGTTTTTTTCCTGTTTTATACAAATGAATTTCGTCTCGCAAATCTTTTATCTCTTGACGTAAACTTTTTACTTCCTCAGTTAAGTCTTTAGCTATACTTTTATAAGTATTAACTATATCAGCCTCTAGCTTTTCATTTTCCAAAGCTCTTTTCTTAGAGCCTATATAATAGCCGTACCAAGTCAATAAGAGACCTATTGCTGGAAACAATAGGCCTTTAATCAATAAGTCTAAATCGTACATAATTTTTTAAACTTTAGCGCTTACAATCGCACCGATGTAGGCTTGTTTTTTAGGCAATACAATCATTCTATGCGAAAAACCTACCTCACTTCTTCTGTGCTCAGTATTGGTAGCTTTGTCTTTGTAAAACATATCTGTGCTACCCGTCGCTTTAAACATGTAGGGCGCATAAAATGCTACCGATGCTTTTCTATCTGTGGCAACAGGTATCGAACCAAATGACTTTTTAGCGATAGCTCCAGTAGTACTGAAATGTGGTGTACCTACATAGCTATAAATCTTAAAGCCATAAAACATCGTGTTTAATTTTCCGCTTTGCACATCGTAGTACTGTGCCGCAAATCTTTGGTCTAATTCCAAAAGGGTATTCAAATGTTCCGAACTCAACACCAACACACGTCCTTCCTCTGGAACTTCTAGGTCGTCAAACTTGCGTTTCAAGTTCAAAATATCTTTTATCCTAATTTGCTTGTAGCCATCGCCACCATCTGCGCCACCTGTAAATACTACTGGCGTTAAGCTTCCGTCTTGTTGTGGTGCCAAGGCATGAATGGCTTTCATGAATTTTTTCTTTGCCAAAGCGGTTGCATGCAAATCTTTCACCACAGCTATTTTGTCGTAGCTAATGGCATACAATTCGTCGTTGCTTACACCCGTATTTTCGGTTTCCAATTTGTCCAACGATATAGTAATGTCGCCATCTGCTAATGTTGTGGTCTGAATTGGATAAGTAGTATTGTTTACCAATACGTTCGGCTCAGCACCAATGTCAACCAAATGGATAACATCGTTTTTTGCATAGTTGCTGTAATCTTTGATATCTTGTAAAAAAGTACCATTATCCAAAGAGGTCAATTGTTTCACAACTTCCCCTGTCCATACTTGAGTTTTTACTCCCATTTCTCTAAATTTTTATTTTTTTAACTATTAAACTAAATCACTGTTGTACTTTGCTTTGTACAAAGAGTTGAATTGCTCAGGGTTTGCTTTTTCCATTGCTTCCAATCCTTTACTGTCTTTGGCTTGCCATTGGTCCCAGTCCCAATTTTTTCTGTCTTCAGCATTCGCAATCCCAACCGAACCCGTAGCACCGGCTACTGCACTGGCTATACTTTGCGGTACAGCCATACCTGCAAAAATTTCCATCAAGGCTTTTACACCCGATTGTTTGCCCACATGTTCAAACGTAATTCGTTGGTTTTCGGTTATTTTTTTAGCAGATACAGCATCATCGATAACCGCAGTAATTTGTGCCGTTTCTAGCGCATTTAATTGGTCTTTCAATTCTTTTCTTTGTGCTACATTCTTTTCGATGACATTCAATAAGCCTGCTACAATTTGTTCTGCATCGGCAGTTTCGGCAATCGCAACATCCGCAGTAGCGGCCAGCGTGATTGCCTTTGTTTTTAAAATTTGATTCATTTTTTCGGTATTTAATTTATGTTCAAAGTATTTACTTAGTGTGTGGTCTTGCTTATAGGCGGCTACAAGGTCTAGCTTGCTCCATTTGGCATCTATATTCGGCAGACTAATGACTTCATCTACCAAACCCATAGCCAAAGCTTCATCCGAAGTAAACCAATGGTCGCCACCATCCATCAATCCTTCAATCTCTTGTTCACTCAGCTTAGTTCTGATTTTTAAAACGCTCTTAAATTGGTTTTCAATCGATTTCAATAATTTGGTTTGCTCTTCAAAATCCTTACTCGTACCATTTATATAACAGCTAGGTGCATGAATCATCATAAAGCCATTTTCGGCTATCGTGATGTGTTTGCAAGCCAAAGGAATAATCGCCGCCATACTTGCTGCCATGCCGTCTATCTGACAATGTATAGTGCCTTTGTAATTTTTAATCGCATTAAAAATCATATTGCCTTCCATCACCGAACCTCCCGGTGAGTGTATTCTTAGCAACACATCACTTCCTCCAGCGGTGTCTAGTTCTTGAGCAAATCTTGAATAGCTCCATCCTTGTTCTATCGGTTCATATAGTTTTATCTCTAGCATCTTTATGGTTTAGGCTACAAACTTGCCTTACTCGCTTTTGATTCCCAAAAAACCTTACATCACATGTAAGGTTCATATCATCAGATGTAATCATCATTACATCTGATGTAAGGATTATACTATGTGATGTAATAGGTATTACATGTGATGTAAGGATGATTGTATGTGATGTAAGGTTTTTTTAATCTTCAACATAGGTATGTTAGCATTGCCTTTTAATACAATTCAAAAAAAAATGGCAAGACTGGGCGAACAAGATAAAATCAAAAAACAGGCGCAAGCTCGAGAAATGTACACCCGTGATTTTTCAATCACATTTATTTCTGAGGTGGTAGGGGTTAAACCCGAAACCATTCGCACATGGGCCAAGGTTGGAGAATGGGAAGACCTCAAACGAGCCAATGCCATTACGCCATCGCACATTCAAAACATGATTTTACAATGTGCCGAAGAAATTAAGGAAGGACGAACGCCTAAAATATCACCCGATCAGTTAGCCAAATTAGCTTCCGCTTATGAGAAACTTTCCGACAAAAGAAAGCACCTCGGCTATATGATTGATGCCTTTAGCGAACTACGAAATCATTTACTACGCAAAGCGCAAGAGGCTAGTCAAAAAACAGACAAACAAAAAATGTTGAGCCTAGCACAAGAAATGAGTCCGCTTACCGATGAGATTATTAACCTACGTTTTAAAGAAATTACCAATTCAG
>JAIEMU010000185.1 GCA_019751895.1 Sphingobacteriaceae bacterium
AATTTGATCGGATTTTACCACGAGTAGCATGATAAACCGTAAAACGTGATTTAGCACCACCTGTTAAGCTACTAACTTTATGATAAATTTTACACTGCGCAGCATACCAAATTCTAATACCAAGTAATTTAGCACGATAAGCCCAATCAGTATCTTCATAATAAATAAAATATTTTTCATCAAGATAACCAATTCGCTCAAATGCTTTACGATGAACTAAAAGACAACACATTGGAGCGACATCAACCCACCCAGGAGTATCAAAACGCCAGTCATCTAAATCCCCCATACCAATATGAATATTCTTTTGCGCTTGACGTGGATCAAAATAACCACCACCATACCAAACGATATTTTTTTCAGGATAATGAAGCATTTTTGGAGCCACAACTAAAGCCTGCTGCAAATCCAACTGTTCAAGCAAACCAACAAACAAATCTGGTTCAAAGACCGTATCATTATTAATAATTAATACCGCATCACAGCCATCATGCAAAGCTTTCTTAATAGCTAAATTATTGGAGACAGCAAAACCATAATTACTTTCTAAATTAACAAACTCATAACGAGTAGAATCATACTCAGCTAAAATAGGTTTAATGCAATGTTTGGAGTCATTATCATAGACATACAAATGCCAATCACCATAAGTCTGAGCAAATACCGAATGTAAAAACTCAGCCATCACATGATGACTGTTATAGGTTACTGTAACAACTCCAATTTTCATTACCTATATGAATCCTTTAACATATATCTGACAACTCATTATATTTATCCTCAAGGATTATTTGAGCTGTTTGCGCTTTCAACTTGTATACTTTATCAATACCACTCCATAGAGTAGAGGCGGTATCATTTAATAAAACCGGATATTTACATGGCACAATTACATTTTCAATTTGAGTTGAAATAAATCTATCAATAGTATTTTGTGATTTATCTAAATTTAGCTCATCCCACTCTAAAACTTTATCGTAAAGTTGAGAATTATAAATATTAAACACCGTGCTTACAAAATGCCTAATATTCAAATAATTAACATTATTATAAACCATTCTACTATTCACAATGACATCATCAGGCACTTCAACCATAAACCCACTAATTGAATCCCAGTTTATATTTTGCTTACCAATATCTAACATATCAGCATAAATTTTAATAAACTCACCACTAAATAAAGCATCATCTTCACAAATAGATATTTGTGCGAGGCTAAACTGTTTTGCTTTATAAAATAAATACTTATAACTAAGACCACAACCAATCCAACCCAATGTATGCCTTAAGCCATTGAAGGGATTAATCGCTAATTTATCAATAACCACACGATTACTTTGAATAAATTTATTTTGGCGAATATAGTACTCATCTAAACCAAGACAAATAAACGCGCCACGGATAAATGGATTATGATTTTTATTAAGCTCAAGAAATTTATCAAAACTAATTACGCCGACACTCAAGAAAAATCTACTTACAGAATAATCCAAGCACTCTTGATCAATGTAAAATATCTTATGTAAATGAATACCACTTTTATGTAAATATTTGACTAACCCTATGCTAGTTGCCCAATAAAATAAGCCGTCCGGGATTTTAGAGTAATTATTATCAATATACACGATCTTATTTTCAGTCTTTATAGGTAAGAAACTACAGCTCCTACAAATATTTACGGAGGCCTTATCACTGATAGAAATGCAATCAGCAATATAAGACTCTAAAAACACAAGATCTTTTTGTACACTTATTCCATTAGCAAAAATTTCTTTATACGACTCCAACAAAGCAAGACAGCTTTGATTCGCCTTAATTGATAATTTATCCGAACGATACTCAAGGACGTCTTGATAAAGTTTTTTTAAATTACCATTTAAAATATATTTAGAGAATTTTTTAATACGACGAAATATTTTCATTACGTTACTACTTATTATTTTCTTTGTATTCCATTATTTTATTATGTAACAGTTTTGTGCTATTCTCTATCCACTCTTTGTACTGCGTATTTTGAAAACCCCACAAGGTAGAATGTTGCTCTTCTTTATGCCCAACTAAAAAAGGTAATAATGTCACTACTCGCACACGCTCATGAGATTCCAAATATCTATCAATAGTATTAATTTCTGCATTACGATTTTGCTCATCCCATGCGATAACACTATCAAAGCAGCTTGCATTATAAATATTACATACAGTACTCGTCATTTTATCAATATAAACGAACTCCTCACCTTGATACTTTTCTATATCTAAAACCTTAGTATCAGGATGAAGATTAGCAATTAAGCCTGAAAATATATCCCATTTGTGGGTATTTTTTGTTAAATACTCTAAAATCAACTGCAAACGATTAGCAAAATTGGGATAAAATTCAACATCATCCTCGCAAATAATCACATAATCTAATCCTAAATCTTTGGCATGATTAATCATAGTCTTAAATGATAAGGCACAGCCAATCCACCCAGTTGCATGACGCATGCCATTAAATACTTGAATATTAAATTTATTATCTTGCATAAAATCACGTCTGCGGTCTTGCGACTCTGGTAAACTTAAACACCAAAAATTGCCCAGTTGATTTAAACTAGTTTGCATCAATGGATAAAATTTTTGATAACTAATTAAATCTTTAGCTAACATATAACGATAAAAACAATAACTAAATTGATTGCTAATTTTAGATAACTGGGCTTGATTATCAATGATTTTTTGTTTACGTAAAGTTTCATTCGATAACCAAAAATCAACCCGTTCAGCCATTATTGCCATATCACCTAATGGTACAAAATCAATAATGGAGGCTAATTCAACATGATGTTCCATATCACTAGCTGATTCTGAAATAACAAGACGATCCAATGATAAACATTCATAAATACGAGTAGTTTCAAGTAACGCACCTTCGTAATAATGAATATTAATTACAATTTTTGCTTTACGTAGTTCTTGAAGTAGCTCATCACCAAATACTTCACTTAAAATCTTAACTTTATGTTTTTTACTAATCTCAGCAATAAAATCTTTACGCCGTTGATTATTGACATCACCATAAAACACCACATCATATTCTTCGGTTGTAACTTCTGGCAATGACAAATAATTAGCATAATCAGCAAAATAATAAATCGGCAAATAAAATATTTGTTGTAAACCCATTTTATTTGCCAATAAATACTCAACATTAACTAATGAATATTCAAACACTGCAAAAGCATTTTCTAACTGTTTAAAATAACTGCTATTAAACCAGCGCGAGCTTACTGATTGTTCCATCTGAAAAGCGACATAAAAAGGTGGTAATTCAGAAAATATTTGAGGACAAATAACGTAATGCAAATGATCAGCATAGCCATTAGCTGGTTTATCCAAAATAATATTGGCTACCACACCAATTTTACTCAGGTGTGATTTAATCAAATTAGCAACAAATAAACAATGCTTGGTAGTCAGAATAGTTGCATTTGTTTTACTTATTGCTATTACCTGCTTTATATAACGCTCAACCTGGATTTGATGTTGTTGATGTAAAAAAGATTGAATACCTTCTTTCAAACCTTTATTTTGAATTGAGTCAGTCAACTGTTTTATTAAGATTTTTTTATTTTCACTAAGTATAAAACTTTTACCATGTTTTAAATATTTGGTAATTCTTTTCATAAACGGTTGACCTTCTACAAGTAAAGTATTTCTATCTTATCTATTTAACAAATGATAATAGTTTGCGAAGTGGTTTGGTAATTTGCCAACTTTTTGATTGATAAACGCTATGCAACTCAACTTGGGTATTATTTAGTTCACTCTGTCCTGTATGCAATTTATTCCGAATATCAGCTAATTGCTCATTTTGCTTAGCCATAATCTGATTAGCAACTGCCAAACTTTCAGATCTTTTTATCGGCTGTAAATCAACTGCAATTTCAATAACTACTTTTTGCACAGCAATATCTAAATTTGCCAAATAATAAACATTTATCGGATCGTCATGCAAATAAGTATAACTATTACCCTCGATCAAATTAGCATTGCTATGACATGGTGACAACAGATGCTCTACCCCATCCGCCAAAATTAATTTCACATATTCCAAATTTGCCACTACTGGAAAATTAGTTAAATCAATCCGAATATGTGTTAAATCGCTAATATTATCCAATGTAAAACTGAATTTATTCTGAGTAGCATCCGCAAAATACTCGGTGCGAACATTTGGAACATTTATTTCATCATGCTGATAATAAAATAATTGCATGTGTGAGTTTTCTGGATATTTAGCCACAGCATCAATACTAATTTGCTGACTATTCAAATTATTAAAATCTAGCCCGTCAATGTTTGGTGCTATATGTTGATTTTTGACCGCTTGATAGGTAGCTTCTAAATAAGCATAACCATAACGACGGTCTGGCTCTAAATGAGCACCCTCAGCCCATTCATTCCACGCATTAATAAATACAAAACGTTGTGATTCTGTGCGCTCAGTAATGGTTTTATGGCAAATCCCTTGTAACCATGCTTGGTATAACTCAGGTGTTGAACCATGAAAAACATGTCCAGAACTAGGTTTACGTGCTTCATTATCCCAACTAGGCATAACACAGCGCAAACGAGGAAATAAAATTGATTTTTCTAATTCTAGTTGTACAACTTGTGGATAGCTAAATACGTTACATGCTAATTTATCACTAAATGCATTGATGTCATTTGTTATATTATTAGATTTTACTGCCTGTGGAGGAAACTCAACATTATCATCAAAACCGAACTCACTAGCATGACCAACACCAAAAGACAAAGCTGAACTAAGATAAATTTCACCAATGCCTAATTTACGGCATTCTTCACGAAATTTAGATGCAAATTCAGCTGGATTAGGTAAAATATTAATTCGATAGATATTTACTAATGGTTTGCCATCGATTGTAATATAACGTTTATCTTGTAAACAAGTCAGCATCTCATTAGCCAAATCAGCTTCAAATGTATCGCTATATGTTTGCGCCATCAAAACATCGCTCTCCATTCCATCCCACCGACGGGTCCAATTTTCATTGGCATAACACAAGCAAAATGGCATGTCTAAATTCGGATTAGCTAAAAACTTATTTAATGGTCGGTCTAGTAAACGTTTACGATTATCAAACATATAAAAATGAAAGCAAAAACCATAAACACCATACATTTTAGCTAATTCTATCTGGCGTTCCATCACGCCATCTGTCATCAAGTCATAATAACCTAATTCACCAGCTAAATGCGGTTGATAATGTCCTTCAAACTGTGGCATCGCCTTAGTTACATTTGTCCACTCGGTAAAGCCTTTGCCCCACCACTCATCATTTTCTGGAAATGCATGAAACTGTGGCAAATAATAAGCAATTGGCTTAACCTCACCAGCTTTAAACCCATATGGCTTTCGTTCAATTAACTCTTGATAATATTTTGGGTGTCTATTTTGCAATAGCTCTTTTTGGTAATCGTATTGGTTCATTGATGTATTCTCTATCCACGTAAATTTAATAAAACTTGATTTATTAGCGTAGAAGATGTGCCTTTGCTATATGGGAAATAAATAATTCTTACTCCAACATCATTAAATTGCTTATCAAACTCTTGCCATTTATCAGTCTTGTACCAATCATCACCAACAAACATAATATCAAACTTATAACGATTATAGGAATCCATTTTATTCATGCTATCCTGTGGAACTGCGGCATCAACATATTTAATATTACGAACTATTTCAATTCTTTCTTCAAATGGAATGACTGATTTTTTATTTTTATATGCAACCAACTCATCAACAGTTACACCAACAATTAACTTGTCGCACAAAGATTTTGCATTTTTTAATAAATTTAAATGTCCAATATGAAATAAATCAAAAACACCCGTTGTATATCCAATTACCATAAAATCACCCTACCATTTATAAGTTTTATTAAAATATTGCTGAATAAATAATTCTAAATTTATAAACATCCACAATAGCTGTCCAGAACGCTCATTTTGAGATAATTGATCAACTAATTTTTTATACACACCTGACTTTAACCATTTAGCAGAAGCTAAATAAAAGTCTGCTAAACTGCTTAGTTCATTATACCAATTGCTTAAAGGAACAGGAAATCCCATTTTTTTACGGTAAATCACATCATGTGGTAAATATTGCTCAGATAGTTTCTTTATTAAATATTTTGGTGTATCTAACTTCTCACTTATTTCACTCAATACTAAGTTCTTAGCCTCACACTCACTGGATAGAGTATTCCATTTTAATTTTAAATCATAAGGTACATATTTGTAAACAAACTCTACCAATTCATAATCTAAAAATGGAACTCTACCCTCTACACTTTGACACATTGTGGTAGCATCAAGACGCTGTAATAAGCCTTTTATATGGTATTCGTGAAAAAATCTAAATATATATTCTTCGTTATTTGTATTATCAGACAACTGTTGATTTGCAATATCAAATTCTTCACGATAATTACCTGATACGCTCAAAAAATCATCGCGTGTTTTTCGATCTACATATTCATATTTCTGCATAAAATATTCATAAAAACTATAATCTTTGTGCTCTAAATTATTATATTCAAACGCTAGGCGATAAATTCTACCATAGCCACCCATTAACTCATCAGCTCCTTCGCCAGACAAAACAACTGTTATCTCTTTTTTTAATTCTGCTGACAATATTGCTAATGGAATTTCATTAGGAACTCCAAGAGGAGAATCTTTATATGAGATTAAATTTTTCCAATTTTCAACATCTAAATAAATTGAATTATCTAGCTCTAATTCATGATGGTTAGTTTTATATTTCGTGGCAATTTTTCTCGAAAACTCAAACTCATTTAATTCACTAAAACCGATGGAATACGTATTTAATTTAGGATCATGTTGTGCTACTATAGCAGATATTAAACTAGAATCAACACCGCCACTTAAATATGTCCCAACTTTTACATCAGAAATCAATCTCAATGCAACAGCACGTTCAAATTTAGCTTTAAACTTATTGAGTATAATTCCTTCATCATATGTTTTTTGTTGATTAAATTCAGTTGGCAAACTCCAATATTTAGTCAATTTCATACTTAAAGACTTATTAACTGTCATATAGTTGGCACTAGGTAATTGATAAACACCATCAAAAAAAGTATATGGCTCACGCACATAACGATATGCAAGATAATCATCAATTGCTAACTCGTTTAGCTTCGCTTCGTACAAGCCACTTGCCAATATACCTTTAATTTCAGAAGAAAAAATCAATGTCTCATCTTGAATTGTATAGTACAGTGGTTTGACACCAAATCGGTCACGAACTAGAATTAATTCATCTCGTAACACATCAAAAACACCTATAGCAAACATTCCATTAGCATGAGATAAAAACCAGTCAATATCATATAGCTCAATAGAAGCCAATATAACCTCTGTATCTGAATTTGTTACAAATTTATAATCTTCCAAATATTCTCTAATTTCAAGATAGTTGTAAATTTCACCATTAAATACAATCCAATATCTTCCTGATGAACTGACCATTGGCTGATTTGATGACTCTTGAACATCTATTATTGATAATCGACGATGCCCTAAAGCAATATTATTATCAAAAATCTCTATTGCACCAGCATCTGGTCCACGATGCAGCAAAGATTGATTCATACCATTAATTCTTTTGCTTAATTTAGAAACTTCAGCAAATGAAAAAATACCATTAATACCACACATATTATTTTCCTAATATGGACTTACGAATATCATCACAGATGATTTCACTTGGTTCTTTATCCGAAATTGGATATAGTAATTTTACTAATTCTTGACGAGTATGCTTTAATGGGTCATCACCAGATCTTAACTGTGCTATCAATTTCTCCACATCATCAAACTCATATGCTTTATACCATGCAGGTTCAATCTGTTTATAATAATCATTAAATCCACAGTTCACTTTACTATCGGTATGGATGATTGGTTTACCTGTCAGTAAATATTCAAATAAAAACCCAACTCCATCGGTAACTAAAATATCAGATTGTTTAAATAAATGAATATATTCTGCGCCTTCATCTAAATAACAGTTTTCAAGTTGACTAAAATCTTTAATAAAAAAATCTACCTCACTTTGTAACATTTTTCCATGAAAAACCATTTCACCAAACATTTTGGGATGTGGTCTAAACACAACCTGAATAGTTGCCAAGTTTTTTTTAATAAAACTAAGAATTTGTCTAAAATTTTGATGAAACGTTGAAAAAGCTAACCAGCCTTCAACACTATGGTGAGTGGCCCACAGAATTTTTAATTTATCATTGCTATTTGTAAGTGGCCAATTAGTATCTATTTTATTTATCGCGCTATTAATATACTCAAATTTTGTATAGCCACTAACAACAGCATTAAAGCTACCGATATTATTAAATTTCGAGTAACATAGTTTATGGTAATCATTTACACAATATAAACGCCACGCATAATTATGTAATTGACGATTATATAACATTTCATCCATTGGATTAGTATGTATTCCATAGGGAATATAACATAGCCTATGACCTAATAAACTTAATGTTCTGAACATAGTATGCTTTTGTTCTTCCCAATGACTTTGCATAAATACAACATCAGGATTTAATACATCAATAACATTATGAAGTCTTTCTTTATCAACATTCAAATGGTGAATGTTTTGTATGTTAAAGTATTCATCAGCAATATTAGTAGAACTTCCATAACCATAAAGATTTCCTGCAGTTGTAATAACTATTGGTTCAAACTCATCTAAACATAACATTCGTTTATAAACAGGCAATAATGAATACCAAAACTCAGGAGAGTGAATTATAAACACCACTCTGACAACACTAACACAGTGTCTTTTATTTGTTAATAAGACTCGATCTATTTTATCTTGAGAAAAACTACTCAATTTACCTTCTAACAAATTAATTTTATCTAACAAATAATTATTTTGCTTATTAATTTCAATTAATAATTCATTACTACCATTAATTCTATCATTTATATTTTTTAAAAATTTATCCCGTATTCGTTTTAGTAACGGTTTTAACATAATTTTATCCTATAATATTTTATAATTATAATGGTTATTAATGTGAACAACCCCAGCAACAAAATTATCTTTCAAAGGAGAAACAACTATATCCGCAGATAACAACACCTGATCTAGATATGTGGGGTGCAATGGAATAGATTTAACGCCGACTGAAACAGTATATTCACCTGGTGCCAAAGGATTAATAAAATTAAAATCAATAACTATTGTCTGTCCAGATTTCATAGGTGGAATTAAACTGCCAGAGTTATAAATATTATAGCCAAAAATATTCACCCCCTGTAAACTCTGTATCATATAACCAATTGTTCCTTCAGTTAATACATCTTGCTTAAAATGCACATAAATTCTAATTTTAACCTTACAGTTAAGTTGCAGATCATTTGTTAGCACACCATCAGCAAATATGTCTACGTTTAATATAACAGCTTCACCAGTTCCATTTCTAAATTTATCACAATTCTTACTAAAAAAAGGATTAACATCATAATTAAGGTCTGTAGACATTACTGACATATTATCACAGTCTAACAATTGAATATTTTTAGCAATACCAGAAAACGATTGATTTATATCATTCTCATATTTTTGACAAACCTTTTTCACATCTCCAAAATCAACTTTATTACCAGCATTTAAATATAGCGCTTTAGAACATAAAGCTCTAATAGTAGCAATTGAATGAGAAACAAATAATATCGTGGTACCAATATCTTTAAGCTGTTGCATTCTCAAACCACATTTTGCTTGAAACGCCATATCCCCAACTGATAACGCCTCATCCACAATCAAAACTTCTGGTTCAACATTAATCGCCACCGCAAAAGCCAAACGAGCAAACATACCACTCGAGTAATTTTTTACAGGTTGATGGATAAAATCACCGATGTCGGCAAAATCCAAGATTTCTTGAACTTTAGCTTCCATTTCTGCACGCTCAAAACCCATTAGATTACCCTGAAAATATATATTTTCCATACCTGTATATTCAGGATTGAATCCAGCTCCAAGTTCAAGCAATGCCGAAATTCGACCATTTACAGTAACTTTACCAGTGGTTGGCGTTAAAACACCTGTAATTATCTTGAGTAAGGTTGATTTACCTGAACCATTTTTACCAATTATACCAACCGTTTGACCTTTTTTGATTTCAAAATTCAAATCATTCAGCGCATAAAACTCTTTATGGTAGGATTTTTTACGAGGGTGCAATGCTTCTTTCATCCGATCAATCGGTGCATTATATAATTTATAAACCTTGCTCAGGTTTTCTACTTTAATTGCGATATCTTTATTCATTGTGCTTCACTCAGTTATTTAAATTAGTATAATATTTCTGTTTTGGGCTAGTTGGTTTATCTGGAATAGTTTGTAGTATCTTACCTGATGCAAGCAAAGGTTTGAGAATATTTTTCCTAAAATAATCTCGATTTTTTAGAACAATATAAATCTGTATTTCATCTCGACTCCTTGGTGTAATACAATAATCTAAAATCAATGCAATGTATTCATCTTGCATGGTAGCTTGCATGGTAGCTTGCATGGTAGCTTGCATGGTAGCTTGAGGGGTAATTAATCCATCATCAATAAACAATCGTTCATCAATCGGAACAATTATCTTAAAAATATCTTCTTCAA